>NZ_JBLWMW010000027.1:0-61590 GCF_048515945.1 Pseudoalteromonas 'SMAR' | reverse complement strand
AACCCTTTACCATGCTGTTCAAAAATTACTCACGAAAGATCAACACGCCCTAAAAACTGTTTAGCTGATATGTTAACTGCAACTTTGGTAGGGAAACCTAGACCTAGCCACTTCTTTGCATCTGCACAACACTTTTCCAGCACTTGATCGCCCAACTGAAAAATCAACCCGCTTTCTTCGGCGTATTGGATAAAATGTATTGGTGAAATAAACTCTCCACTTTCGTTTCTAAGCCTGACCAACCCCTCGACACCAACTATCTTCCCAGTTGTGAAGGAATACTTTGGCTGATAATGAACCTCCAGCAATTTGTTCTCTAACGAGTCTTTTAAAACGCTCCCTACCTCGAGTCTCTGGTCGATTTCACACTGCAGGTCATCACTAAAAAAGTAATAGCTACTTGTGGGCGTTTGCTTGGCTTTATACATGGCTGTATCTGCGTGGCGCATCATCTCTTCAACCGTTGACGCATCTTTTGGGTAAACACTTATCCCCACACTGGCAGAGAGTACATACTGCTCTGAGTCTAATCGAAAAGGTTTACTGATTGCATTTAAAACTTGTGTTATCAGTGCTTCAAGAGCAAACCGGTTGTTTTTCTGCGGAACAACTAATGCAAACTCATCGCCGCCTACTCGTGCAACAGTAATGTCGCCATTGGCAAACTGGTCAAGACTGTGGCCTACATGCGCTATAATTTCATCGCCAATATGGTGACCAAGTGAGTCATTTATATATTTGAAGTTATCTAAGTCAAGTAAAAGCAAACTTAAGCAGGTGTCATTCGCATCTGCTCTAGCAATGCCTTGGGCCATTCTATCGTGTAATAACACTCGGTTTGGTAGCGCCGTCAATTGATCATGGTTTGCCAAATACGTCATTTGTGTCGTCATCGCTAGCGTTTCACTGACATCCTGAAACACCATGACAGCGCCACGTTGGTTTTGCTCTGCATCAAGAATAGGAGCTGCACTGTCTTCCACTCTGTGGATTATTCCCTGTTGACTGGTTAGTTGAGTATTTATCGCCATCGCTACTGAGCGGTTTTCTTTTAATGCGACCATTAAAGGGTTTAATGATGGTGTTTTAGTCGATGCATCTCTTAAATCCATGACATCTTCAATCAAGCGCCCCTTTGCTGCAACTTGTTGCCAGCCGGTAAGCCTTTGAGCAACAGGGTTCATGTAGGTAATACGTCCATTCTCGTCAGTAGATATTACACCATCAGCAATGGAGTCTAATGTAATCCTAAGTTGTTCTTTCTCAGAAGCTAATAAATTTTTTGTTTTTAATATCTCTTTCGCTTGAGCCTTTATCCTTAGGTGATTTTCAACACGCATGCGACACAACGCTAGATTCAGTGGCTTAGTTATGAAATCTATTGCTCCGAGAGTGAGTGCTTTAGCTTCAATATTAGGGTCATTGTGAGAGGTAATGACGATCACTCTGAGATCACTGAGTGATGGGTTATCTTTTACTTCTTGTAAGATATCGAAACCACTGACCTTGGGCATTTCTAAATCGAGCAGGAGAATATCAGGCACTATATCGGAAATGAGTTTGGAAGCGCTGCAACTATCATTACAAGTACTTACCGAGCACACGTTTTGAAGAATATGTTCTAGTTGAAGCGTGTTGATCTCCTCGTCATCAATTACGAGTACTTTTTGCTGTTCTGGCATCTTTATTTCTTAGACTTCGCATACTTGAAAGGATAGTTCATTAGCGAGAAAAGTCAAAAGATTCTATATGTTAACGAATTTTCTTTTTTGAAAGTGCAAAGGAAAGAGAGCTAGCATGATCATTTGATTGTTAAGACAATTATATATTGCAACTTAAGGCCTGAGCACTTATAAGCAATAAAGCCCTACTGTAATGCCCCTTTACACCATCACTATCCAATAGTGGCTTTTTACAAAACCAGAGCTAGTAATTCAAAGTGCAAGTATCGGAATTTTTACTATTACAGTAATGAAAGTCTAGGAAGTATTTATCTTGTGTTGGCTTGGTGCCATGCTTAATCACACCATAAAGCAATTCTGCCCCTAGCCTGCCCATTTCAAATGGATTTTGACCAATGTTAATGGTGGAGAGTTGCTGCTTTAATGCCGCTAACTGAACCTTTTCGGTGTCAGCACAGATAATAATTTTTTCTTGCTTGGCAATGTCTGCTTGAAATGGCTGCATGCGCTCAATGTAGTTGGGATGAGATTGTGCAAAGCCCGCTACGGCGATAAAAATAGGGGGATTAGGATAAGCCAGAAGGTTATTAAGCTGGGTGATGGCATCTTCTCTTCTGCCCATGGTGTATAACGGGCAGCGAGCATGTTCAATCCAGCCACTGGCACCGGATAACCGCTCAGTGCTTTGCCCTGATAGCGCCTGTCTCACGCCAGCGATGCGTTTATTTAAGTTGGGGGTGGTTTGATGCCCAGATTGAATGCAGATTGGCTGCGGCTCGGAGGTTTTATATATTTTGGCTGCTTCACCAAGGGCTTTGCCGAATTCAAAATTGTTGGTGCCTACGTAGGCAAGACGATAGGCCTGCTCTGGTTCGAGTAAATCAGAATCGAAGGTGATCACCGGAATATTTTGTTGCTTGGCATATTTTAATGCGCGGTTGGTAAGGTAGGCTGAATCCGTTGTTGAAACCAGTATGCCATCCACTTGCTGTTTTACCAGCTCTCTAACAATTAAGGCTTGAGTTCTCACGTCTTGGTAGTCATCAGCACCGTCATAGATGCAATTTAGCTCTGGATGCTCTCGGGCAAAACGCTGACAGCCTTTATAAGACTGTTCATAAAAGCTATCGTTTTTGGTTTTGCCAACCACGGCAATGGTCACTTCTGCTGCAGTTAGCGGATTAAACAGCAACATCACTAGGCACCACGGCCAAAGTGCTAAGCGCCTGTTTAATTTCATCTTTGTCATTATTTTTAAGTCTTGCTAACGTCTAAGATTAGAGCATAAACGAATTGCCTATTTACGCAAGTCAAACCTTCATCTGCTTTATGCTATATCAAAGTACGCTGAAATTATTAATCTCCCTACTTGGCTAAATTCAATTAGAGTTTGGGTCTAATTTAGGTAATAATAGTTGTTTTCGCGTCAAACGATATGGATTGTCTCTGCTATGAAACAACTTCTTTTATTAATTGCTCTACTGTTTAGCCAAGTTAATTACGCCAAACTGCCTGTAGAGAGTTACGCTCAGCTGCCCGATATTAGCAAAGTGAATTTGTCACCCAGTGGCAAAGCCGTGGCTTTTTTAAAAAATTACGATGGTAACTTGGTGCTCACGGTCTTGGACTTAACCACCAATAAGTCGCGCATGCTTCTCAAAGCCGATAATAAAACCGTGACCTTATCTTGGTACAACTGGGCCAACGATGAGGTTTTATTGATTGGTGCCAACTATACTAACCGCCATCGCACCGTAAAGTATTCCACATCGAGGCTATTTAAATTCGATTTAAGCGATCCGGATAATGACTTAGAGCGCCTTAATACACCAAAAAGACATGATAAAGACGCGCAGTTCCAAGCCAGCATTATCAGCTTACTACCAGAAAAGCCTAATAAGGTGTTAGTGCAAACGGCGTTTGATGTCGATAATAAGCCCACGGTATACGAGCTGGATATCAATAAAAACCGCCGTAAACGAATTGCGCGAGCAAGCAGCAAGGTACAATATTGGCTCGCCGATCGTCAGGGTAATATCCGTCTTGGCTATGGTATTGATGAGCTGCACGCCAGTTACTATCTCTATGATGACGACAGTAATAAGCTCACTGAGCTATATACATTTCAGGCCCGCGGCCCAGAAGCCATCAGGATTTTAGGCTTTGATAAAGACCCCAATATTGTCTACCTCACCGCCCTTCATAATGGCAAACAGGCCTTGTTTAAAGCCGATATTACCCAAAAACCCATGCTGCCTGAGTTGATTTTCTCTGATCCGGATTATGATTTCGATGGCCGCATTCTTTACTCGGCAAAAGATGGTCGCGCCATCGGCTTTAGCCACTCAAACTTAGATAATTCCAGAGTATATTGGGATGAAGATCACCAATTGCTGCAACGCTCTTTAAAAGCCGCACTGCCAGAGTATGATCTGGTGGTCATTGATATGAGCCGCGATGGTCAAAAATATATCGCTTACGGCGACTCTAATGCTGACTCAGGAACTTACTTACTCGGTGATCGTGAAAATAAATCATTAGTTGGTTTTGGCCGCTTATACCCTGACATCATCGGTGAAAAGCTGTTAGGTAAAACCAAGCTAAACTTCCAAGCGCGTGACGGCCTTGAAATTGAAGCCTATTTAACGCTACCAAGTGATTTTAATGCCGCCTCCCCGGCGATTATTCTTCCCCATGGTGGCCCTCATGCCAGAGATTACAGTGGCTTTGACTATTGGTCTGAGCTTTTTGCCAGCCGCGGCTATGTAGTATTGCAGCCTAATTTTCGCGGCTCTTTTGGTTATGGCTTTGACTTCCTTCGTGAAGGTGAAAGGGGTTGGGGAGGTAAAATGCAAGACGATTTACAAGATGCGGCAAGCTACCTAATTAAAAATGACTACGCCTTAGCAGATAAAATCTGTATTGCCGGCGGCAGTTATGGTGGCTACTCGGCGTTAATGGCCGTGGTTAAACACCCAGAGACTTTCCAGTGTGCAGCCAGTTTTGCCGGGGTCACCGATCTGGAAGACATTGTTCAGCGTGCTCGCTATTTTACCAATAAAGAGCTTATTCGTGATCAATTTGGAGAGGACTACGATAAGCTAGAACAGCAATCTCCGGTTAACTTTGCGAAAAAGATAACCCGTCCTGTACTTTTAGTGCATGGCGACGATGATAAGACAGTCGATGTTTCCCACAGTCGCAAAATGGCCGATGAGCTTGAAGATCACGACAAGTCTGTGACTTATATCGAACTGGAAGACGGTAATCACCATCTTAGTTATCAAGGTCATCGCATTGAAACCATGGAAGCGTTTTTAGCATTTTTTGAAAAGCACCTGATGTGATCAACTTGCCAACGGCTATAGTTAATACAGCCGTTGGCGTCACTATCATGTAAAACTCAGCTGCTAAAGTGGGCGCTATGTTATAAAAAGGTGGTCTTCTATGTTTATTGTGTTGTTGTTCTCTTTGTTGGGGCTTAGCTTTGCTACTCAGGCGCAGTCGTTTAGCTTTCTGGCTTATGGTGACATGCCCTACTTTGCTGCTGATAGCGCCTTACTGCAACAAGGTGGTAAATTACAGCAAGCAGCCAGCAACACAGAGCATCAGTTTGTGGTACACGTTGGCGACCTTAAATCGGGATCAGAACCCTGCACTAACGCCCTTTTACAACGCAATTACCGCTTGATTTCATCCTTAACCAAGCAGCCATTTATTTATACCCCTGGCGATAACGACTGGACCGACTGTGACCGCAAAAAACTGACTCCTCGCTATGATGAGTTAGAGCGCTTAGCTTATGTGCGCCAAAGCTTTGCCAGTAAACCAGTCGCGCTTAGCGACTTTGCCAGACAAGCTGAGCAGCCCGAGAATCAACGTTGGCTAGAGGGTAATACGCTGTTTTTAACGCTGCATATTGCTGGTACCAATAACGGCCGCCGTCAAATATTGCTTTCTGATAAGCAAACGGCACTGTCTGCTGCAACAGTTCGCGATCACAACAACCTAACTTGGTTAAGCCAAAACCTAAACGACAAGTTCCAGGCCGCAGTGATATTTTTTCAAGCCGATATTTACCAGCAAAGTAAACACACTAGTGCTTGCACGGCCAACACCACAAGTCAGTGCGACGGCTTTAAACATTATCGTGAGCAGTTTTCCCGGCTCGCCGAACAATCAGATTTTCCAATATTATTGGTCCATGGCGATACTGGGCCTTATTGCGTTAACTCACCAAGTAACAACCTATGGCGGTTAAATGCCCCTGGTGACTATCAGCATCTTGATATTGCCAAAATTACCGTGGACGTTACGGCTAACCAGCCATTCGCCATTGAAGGGTTACTAGCCAAACAGCCACCAGAGGTTTGCCAATAGCTCTATCTTGTTAGGGTGATAGCAATGTGGTTTTGCTGACGAGTTTGAATAACATTTTGTTGTGTTTTAAATCATGGTTTTGCCCTATTGGCCACACGCTATTGCTGTGGCCAATTTGCATACAGCAACAATTTAATTGTTTGCCATCAGCTCACGGCTAACATTATGACTGTCGAACTGCTCACTGGTAACGGTATCAACAAAGTGCCACTGACTATCCACTTTTTCTCGAGTAAAGTTCAGAGTTAAGTATCCGCGCTGATGGATATTGGCGTAATCTAGATCATCCACCAACACTTTCAGGGCTTCAGCAAATTGCATTGCTTGCTCATCAGGTAAGCCTAAGTACGATTCAAGACCAGGTGAGCTCACAGACGCGGTGGCGTATTCATAACCGCATACTTCACCATTGGCGCTGCACAACTTACCCGACCACGCATTGTGGGTATCTCCGGCCACTACCACGAGGTTTTTATTCATTGCTTTTGCCGTTTGCAAAATCACCTCACGCTCCACTGGGTAGCCATCCCACGCATCGAGATTATAAGGTGCAGTCATGGTAACCCGCGCCTTTTCTTGCTCGGTTAAGGTTTCATCCGCTGCTTGCATTCGCGCTTTAATGTTCGCCAATTCCGCCACTTGTGAAGACATTTCTGCGCTTGGTGCAGCGAGAGTTTGTAGCAGCTCTGCCGGAATATTCATCTTGGTCATTAGCACTTGCTGACCAAGTACCTGCCACTTGGCATTAGACGTTTTAATGTTATCTGTGAGCCAAGTTAACTGCTTAACACCAAGTAACTGTTGCGATGGCGCGGTTAAATCAGCTTGAAAGCGGTTGAAGTCAAGCATGCCTGACACTGGATCCATGTAATCTTGGTAAGCCAGTGGTTTAGCCCGGCTCTCATTGCGAGTGTCCAACATATACAAAGACAGCAAATCACCAAACTCAAACTTGCGATATAAACTTTCGAGCTTGTCTTTTACCAGCGGTCGAATGGGCATCCACTCGTAATATGCTTGCAGCGCTGCAAGCTTTCTTTGACTAAAGTCGCCTTCGCCTTGGTTATGGTTCTCAGCACCATCAACGTAACTGTCATTACATATTTCGTGGTCATCCCACACGGCGATAAATGGCGTATTGGCATGTAAGGCTTGTAGCCCAAGGTCGGTGCGATATTTAGCGTAACGTTTACGATAATCTTCTAGGGTAATGGTTTCTTGGTTATTGTCTGGGTCTAGCTCTCTGCCCATAGCGGTGGCTTGCTCTGTGGCATAACCGCCCATACCATACTCGTAAATGTAATCGCCTAAATGCAGTACCGCATCTAAGTCGCTGCGTTTAGCCGCTTCGGCATAGACATGAAAATGCCCAGCAGGATAGTTAGCACAGGACATAACCGCCAATTTAACTTGTGTTACGTCATTGGCTGGTAGCGTTTTGCAGCGACCAATACTGGAATGAGTGTCTTTGGTGACAAAACGATAATAATACTGGCTATTTGGGCTAAGGCCAGTTAAATCCACTTTGGCAGTGTAGTCATTTTTAGCCAACGCCGACACGGTTTGGCTTTGCAAGAGCACACCAAAGTCCTCGCTATCAGACACCTGTAAGGTAAGGTCAACACTCGAGGGACTGCCTTGTGGGGTTACCCGAGTCCACAAAATAACGCTGTCTTGCAGTGGATCGCCACTGGCCACACCATGGTTAAACGCCACAGCAAAGTCATTTTCTGCGACACTTTCTCCACTGCTACTACCACAACCTACGATGGAGACAGAAATGGTAGCGGCTCCCAACCCCATAATAGAACGTTTTATAAATTCGCGACGAGAGATAGATGACATTTTCTTATTCCTTAACGACAACATGCGCCCTCTTAGACGCATCTTAATTACTGCTTTAAGGAATTAGATTAGTGAGGGATTATGACAGCAATACTACTGGTCTAATCACTGTAATATAAAAATAACACAACTGTCACCTGCGCTATTGGCAGTCTGGATTAACTCGGTTTTTACCTTCTGCTTTTGCTCTTTGTAAACGGCTATCGGCACTATTAAGGATCTCCTCAATAGTTAAACCATCCACGCCCACTTCTGCCACACCAAAAGATGCCGTAATATCAACTTCCTGACCAACAATTGCCGCAAAAGAAGTCCGCTCAATGAGCTTACGCTCTCGCTCTGCCACAAACACAGCCCCTTCAAGATTGGTATTGGGTAAAATGAGCGCAAACTCATCGCCACTGAGTCTTGCAATAAGATCCGTATCACGTAGCTTGTCGGTCAACATCGCAGCGCAGTTCGCCAGCACTAAGTCAGCAATTTCATGGCCAAAATCGTTATTTAGGTTACGAAAGTTATCAAGCCCCATTAACACCATACTGGCAGGCTCTTTGTAGCGGTCATATAAGCGTATTTGCTGTTGTAGCTTTTCACTGAATAAGCGGCGGTTACCCACCCCCGTTAATGGATCGGTTTGGGTGATAAATTCAACCTCTTTAGTGAGGTGAGCAATTTCACTTTTGAGAGAGTTAAGTTCGGTAATGTTTTTACCACATACAAGGTATTCACCGGTAGAGAGCTGAACCGCATTGAGCTTAAAAAACTGCTCTTCTAATGAGTCGATAACAAAAGAATCCACATTCCCTGCGTGCTCCACTACCCCTAACAGCCATTGTGACAGCTCTTCTGGGTCTAGCCTGTCACCGTTGTAATCCTCTACAAAAAGCGAGTTAATGGTTTTACCCACTACTTCAGCTTTACTTTCTCCCAAAATGCTCGCCATGGCGTCATTGCAAAAAGTAAAGGTGGCCTTGGCGTCTAAAATAGCAATGGCATTTGAGGTTTTTTCAATGACCTCAAGCAATAAAGCGGTGTTGGGGCTGGTTTGCGTCATACTTCTAAGCACCTTTGGCAAAAATAGTTACCCTTCATTTATAGGGTAATTTATTAAAAAATAACACTTCTTTTTGTAAAAAGTCTGCTTAAGTATAACCCATGTTATTCACCTAGGCTTCAGGCAATGAGGTTAAATTTAACTATATTATTGAGCTTAATTTAGAGGGGCTTATGTTGCACACCATTAAATTGCTGACGTTATTCTTGTTACTCTCGTTGTCTGCCTGTAGCGAATTGCAACCGTCTGCTACTGACAATGCAGACTCAACGCAACATTACCTATGTGATAAAAACAAAACCCTGACGGTGACTCATAACTCAGCGAAAGAGGTAACCCTTGAATACCTTAACCAAGCTCACCGTTTAACTTTGATGAAAGCAGCAAGCGGCGAAAAGTATCAAAATGAGCAATACATCTGGTGGGCCAAAGGGCAAAAAGGATTACTTCTGTTGCAACAACCAAACCAAACTGATCGTATCGAGCTTAGGTGCAAAAGAGTTCAACAGAGTCACCAGTGAGTGAGTTAAATGGCTTGTTGTTGTAACTCTTCAAGATGGGCGTTAATGAATTGACAGGCAGAATCAACATCATCAAATAGAACGGACTCTAAAGGCTCTTCAAATCCCAGTTCCACTCGCATTTTCTCGATTTGCCGTTTAGCGATTGGGTTACCTAAAATATATGCCCCACAAGCGCAGCCACGTTCAATACAAAAGCGCGCAATATCTAAAAACTGTTGATAGGCGTCAGGCGTTGCCGCAATCGCTCCTTTAGAGTGGCTGATGTAACCCCAGTGGCCTTCAACTTGCTCTAAACAGTGTTCTAATGCTCGGCGAAAGTAGTTGGTGATGGATGCATTAATGTTGCCATCGAAGCTTGCGATAACAATATTTCCTCGCACTTCTAATGCGACCTTGCCAAAGTTACTCTGGTAACTGTAATTGCTCATATCACCACTCATGCTTTTGTGTTGCGTTATTATAACGCAATCTCACCTAGTGCTGGCAAGTTTTGTTATTCATATCGAAACAAATAAAACAGCATATCCTGCTACTGAGCGCGAATAAAGTAAGCTCATTCCTTACTGTGCATTTTAGGATGGGAGTTTAATTAAGAGTGGGCGAGAAAACAAAAAGCCCCATAAGGGGCTTTTTTAAATAGAGCAACTGCTTACCAAATGGTAATTAGTTTACTGTGTCTTTTAGGCCTTTACCGGCTTTGAACGTAGGAATGTTCGCCGCTGGGATTTGGATTTCCGCACCGGTTTGAGGGTTACGGCCAGTACGTGCAGAGCGCTCTTTTACAGAGAAAGTACCAAAACCAACTAAAGCAACTGAACCGCCGTCTTTAAGAGTATTTGTTACTGCGCCGGTGAATGCTTCTAAAGCGCGAGATGCCGCTGCTTTTGAAATTTCTGCGTCTGCCGCCATCTTTTCAACTAGTTGAGCTTTATTCATTATTAGATTCCTATAACTTTATAATTTGCCTAAGCAAAACCTATGTTTAAGCATTTTGCGTTGTTGTGCAACCCCCAAAACGCGAAATTAGACGAAATATTTATTATTTTCGTTCGATACGCCCCGTTGTTTGTGGGTTTGTAATTAAAAGCTACCAATTTGCATTGGCCTGTGCAAGCTTTGTACCCTTTAACGCATTATTGATTTTAACAATCAGTAAGAAGCCTGCACTCCATATGGCGCCAAAACTGAGCCAAAATTGCCACCAAGGCAATTGCAACTCAATTACGCCGACTTTAGCCGCCGCCAAATAACTCGGTGGTGCACAAAGCCAGAAGATAATAAACAACAGTAATGGTTTTAGGCTCAATAAGCGCGATAACGCTTGGTTTATGGTTAAGACCAAGGCCAACCACAATACGACCAACCACACGGGAATAATGTTTGCATCTTGATAACTATAGAGACCAGCTTGTATGGCTAAATATTCAGAGGCTATACCCACACCAGCGCCACTGATTGCCAATATCAGGTTTAAGCGCTTGTGGGTGTGACCGGCCAACATCAAAGCGCAGCCGAGTATCATCCAAGGCAACGCTTGATATTGATAAAAAAACGCTAAAAACCAAACGCTTTGAAAAGCGATGGCATTAGTAATCCAGTGTTTTAATACAATCACGAGATTGATACCTTGGTTTGCGAGCAACGAGGTGCACAGCACTGATGGCTCTGCGTTTAAACGCCCCTTCGCAATAACACAAATAAAATTGCCACAAACGATAAAATTGCTCATCAAAGCGTTTTGAGTCAAGGCTTGGCCAAGCTTGCTCAAATCGTACACGCCAGTCGTACAAAGTACGGGCATAATGTAGGCCAATGTCATGCAGCTCATGCACTACCATGTCGGTTGAGCGCAAAATCTGTTGTGTAATTTCAGACACCGAGGGCAAACACCCACCTGGGAAAATATACTGTTGAATAAAGTCGGATTGTTTTAAATAATGCGAGTAACGCTGGCAAGCAATGGTAATGGCCTGTATCAACATGGCACCATCTGGTTTAAGCAGCTCACTGCACTTTGTGAAAAAACCTGGTAGATAGTCGTGCCCCACCGCTTCAATCATCTCTATCGACACTAGTTTGTCGTACTGCCCGGTAAGATCGCGATAATCTTCCTTGAGCAAGGTGATTTTATCTTGCAGTGACTCTCGCTTAATCAGCTCAGCAACATGGGCGTGCTGCTCTTCAGAAATCGTCGTGGTGGTAACATGACAGCCATAGTGCTTAGCAGCATGAATCGCAAAAGCACCCCAGCCGGTGCCTATCTCCACTACTTGGTCTTGTGCTTTTAAATCTAAGCGCTGACAAATGGCTTCCAGCTTAGTGAACTGAGCTTGCTCTAAACTGGCGTCTTTACTTGGGTAAATGGCACTAGAGTAAAGCATTTCCTCGCTAAGGAAAGACTCATATAAGTCATTCCCTAAGTCGTAGTGGGCTGCAATATTACGCTTAGAGCCTTGTTTGGAATTGCGGTTATTAATATGTTTGAGTTTGTTTGCAATACCAGACAATATGGCAAACTTGTTTTCAAAGGCATCAAGCTGCGCTTGGTTTAGCACAAATATTTCAATTAAACCCGTTAAGTCACTGCAGCGCCAGTGTCCTAATATAAAGGATTCACCGGCACCCACACTGCCACCCAAAGCGAACAGTTTATACATTTGTGGGTCAACCACGGTTATCTCAACACTCAATTCGCTGCCAATGTCACCAAACTGATGTTTTTCATTACCTTCGATTAAGGTAATCTCACCGGACTCGAGCGAGTTAAGGGCTGCAAAAACCAGCTTGCGATACAGTTTGTCAAACCAAGATAATGAATTCGATGATGTATATGTTGTGGTATTTTCCATTTTAAACTCTTCCGGGATGTCCAACAAATGGGACTTTTTTTAGAAATAATTTCAGCGCCTGCCAATAAATACCTTTAGCAATGCTCCACGTCATTGCGGGAAATCGGCGCAATAACGCCGAGACATTGGCAGCACTTAACGCCTGCTGTTTCAGTGTCATGGTGGCATCAAAAAGCAACTCTTCACCACGACGGTTTTCGATATGCACCAGCGCACTACTGCCAGGTGGACGCACTTTCCAGTGGTAATGCATATCTAAATTCATAAATGGTGATACGTGAAATACTTTTTTAAGGTTCACTTCTTTATTCAGTTCTACTAAGTAATAATGACGCTCGTTCCACGGTGTGTTGCTCACTTCAGCCACCATATGACTAAAATGTGCCTCGCCCGGTTGACGATAAAAGTAAAAGTTAACTGGACTAAAATAGACGCCAAAACAGCGTAATTGCGCCATCATCATCACATTGGTATGCGGATCGAGCTCAAAACCCAACTCTGCACTTTTTGCCAGAGCGCGACTGTGCAAGTCACCGGGCAAACCTTTAATGTAATCGGACTGATTAAAAATGAGTGGTTTAATGCCCTCGGTACCGAGCCAAGGGGAAATGTCATTGAGCTTATCCAGTTCAGCTAAGTCAACCCACATCATGTACATGGGATAGCTAAACTGGTGAGAAGCATGGCTATAACGCCGATGCCTCACTTTGCCAACGAGCAAGGCGCTGTTCAAAACGCTACCCCGAGTTTTTCTGCCACATCCACAGCACTTTTAACCCCGTCTTCATGGAAACCATTAAACCAATAAGCGCCACAGAAATAGCTATTTTGCTCACCATCAAGCTCGTCTTTACGCTTTTGCGCGGCGATGCTGGTAGTATTGAATACGGGGTGATGATAAGTGAAGCGCTTAATTACTTTGTTCTCAGCTATCCCCTCATCGTGATTCAGAGTGACACAGTAATCATGTTTGGCGTTTAGGCCTTGCAAAATATTCATCTGATAGGTGACCACCGCTGCTTTATCGGTGGCCTCGTTAAGTAAATAATTCCAGCTCGCCCAAGCCAGCTTTCGTTTTGGCAATAAGCTGGTGTCAGTATGTAACACTACCGAGTTGGCGGTGTACGGGATGGCGCCTAGAATGTCTTGCTCTGCTTGAGAGGGCTCAGCTAACAGAGCTAAGGCTTGATCGCTATGACAAGCAAACACCACTTTATCAAAGCGTTGCTGCTCACCATTATCATGGCAAACCGTCACTCCGTCAGCATCACGGTTAACGTGTTTGATCTTGGCGTTGAGTACAATATTGTCTTTAAACTGTGCCACCAAAGGCGCAATGTACTCTCGCGAGCCCCCTGGGATCACATACCACTGCGGGCGATTGGTAACATCGAGCAAGCCATGATTATAAAAGAAGCGCACAAAGAACTTAGCTTCAAAGTCGCGCATCTCCTTAATACTGGTTGACCAAATTGCAGCTCCCATAGGCAAAATATAGTGCATCTTAAAGAAGTCATTAAATTGGTACTTATCCAGTAATGCACCTAGGGTTTCAACCCCTTGATAATCGTCGCTTTGATGTAACTCCTTGCAGACTTTGTTAAAGCGCACAATATCATTGAGCAAGCGCCAAAAGCGCGGACGAAATAGGTTACGCTTTTGCGCAAACAAAGTGCGTAACGAGTGGCCATTATATTCAAACTGAGTTGCGGTGTTGTGGACGCTGAAACTCATTTCTGTGGCTTGCCTATCGACACCGATTTCAGCCAATAGCTTTTCAAACTTAGGGTATGTTCTGTCGTTAAAGACAATAAAACCAGTATCAATGGCGAGTTGCTCACCTTGGTAATCAACGTCGATGGTGGCAGTATGACCGCCAATATAATCGTTTTTTTCAAAAACAGTGACTTGGTGTTTTTTACTTAATAAATAAGCAGCAGTCATGCCTGCAATGCCACTGCCAATAATTGCGATGTTAGCCACGTGCGATCCTTTTTGCGATAGGCGACCATAATGCAAATGGTAACAACCTAAATAGTTTTAAAATCCAAGTAAATCGTTTAGGAAAATGAACTTCTTTATCACGCTTTGCCACGCCATCAACAATGCGTTCTACGGCTTCATCGACAGACACTTTACATGGCATGGGAAAATCATTCTTGTCGGTTAGTGGGGTTTCAACAAAACCTGGGTGTACCACAGTGACGTCGATGTTTTTCAATGTCACAGACAAGGTTCTTGCTAAATAGCTTAACGCCGCTTTCGAGGCACCATAAGCTTCCGCCCTAGGTAAAGGTAAATAGGAGCTGCTAGAGCTGACAATGCAAAGTTGACCATGTGGTTTGATTTTCGGTAGCAATACCTCTAGGCAATGACCCACAGAGATAAGATTGATACGCATGATACGCTCGAATAATTTGCCATCAAATTCATTGGCATTATCAATGTATTCACAGCCTCCGGCGTTGAGGATAACGAGATCAAGCTCATCGACATCAGCGAAGTTACTTTTAATCGCTTCAGGGTCCGTTAAATCAAATGCCTTCGGGGTCATGGCAAAGTTACGTTGCAGATCAGACAAAATTTCTTGGTTTCGGCCACAAGCGATGACCTCATCACCGCTATTTGCATAATGCTTAGCCAGCCCTTCGCCAATGCCAGAGGTAGCGCCGGTGATCACAATTTTACTCATGCTGACATCCTTTTATCTAACAGTTTAATAAACCATCCTAGCACCGGGACCTGACGATATAGCATTTGTGCCGTGTCGAGGTAGTCTCTGTGATGGATGACCTTATCGCCCACAAAACTCAACCTGCTGTGACCGTCGACTAATGTTGGCTTACCCTTATTTAAACGGGGGTGAACAAAGGACATTTGCCAATATATAAAACTGACATCGCCTTTATCAAAGGACTTATTCACCTGAAACTCAATGTCTGAGACGTTTTCGTACAAGGTCTCAAAGTAACGAGTTAACGCCTTAAGCCCGGACAGTTCATGCATCGGATCTTTAAAATACACATCATCAGTATAGATTAGAGCCAGTTTTTCTAGGCTATCTTTATTTATCTCGTTGTAAATAGAGACAAACCTTTGCGTTCTCTGTTCCATATCACTTTATACCTTAAACGCGTCAAGTGCCCTCGCTCTTGCCGCTTTGTGCTCAACTAAAGGCGCCACATACTCACCGCCAAACGCTGCTAGGTAGTCATGAGGGAAGTGGATATGCTTCGCCGGAACATCTTTTAATTCAGGAACATATGTACGAATGAAAGTGCCGTCTGGATCAAACCTTTCACTTTGTGTTATGGGGTTAAATACGCGAAAATAAGGCTGAGCGTCGCAGCCAGTACTCGCCGCCCATTGCCAACCACCATTATTACTGGCCAAGTCGCCATCAATGAGCTTTGACATAAAGTAATGCTCACCTTTACGCCAATCGATCAGCAAGTGTTTGGTTAAAAAACTGGCCACAATCATGCGTAAACGGTTGTGCATCCAGCCAGTTTTATTCAGTTGTCGCATTGCCGCATCGACAATGGGGTAGCCCGTTTTACCCTGACACCACGCTTGAAACTGACTGTCGTCTTCTCGCCACGCCACAGCATCGTATTTGTCATTAAAGTTAAAACCCATACACAGCTTGGGGTAGGCGACAATAAGATGGCGATAAAACTCACGCCAAATAATTTCATTGACCCAACAAAACTCCGCTTTGCTAGGGTTTTCTAATACTTCTGGAAAGTGCAGCTGCACCTGAGCAAGCAATTGCTTGGCAGAGACAATTCCCAAAGCCAAATAAGGACTTAACCCTGAAGTGCCTTTGATAGCAGGAAAATCACGATATTCTTGGTAGTCTGCCAATTTGTCACTGATAAAGCGATTCACAACAGCAACAATGGCTTCATCATTCACCGGCCATTTATGCGATGACTCACTGATTGAGAAAAAATCAGGAGCAGTAAACGAGCGCGACTGCTGTTTATCTAAGGGCCACTGTTTAAAGGTAAAGTGTTGGTTACTATGTTGCTTTAGCCACGCCTTTTTAAACGGGGTAAACACCTTAAACATGTCACCAGAACCGGTTAATACGCTACCTGGTTTGGCAATTACGTCGCCATCAAATAATGTCAGCTGGAGACGTTCGCAACATGCAGCGTCGCGCTTGAGCTCATTGACTTCGTATTCTTTATTAGCAAACAATGCGCTGATATTGTGGTCGCTACAAAATTCGCTGAGTGTATCAGGAACTTGCTCAAAATCTTTGGCATCGATGATATGTAAGTTAATGCCAAATTCGCTTAGCATGGCACCTAACTCAACGACCCTGCGCTTTAACAGATCCAACTGGATTTCAGCGACACCATGTTGCTGCCATTGCTGCTCACAATACAAAAAAAGCGCATCACGTGCGCCTTGTTCAACGGCCGCTATCAGCGCCTCGTTACCGTAAACCCTAAGGTCTCGGCGAAACCAAAATGCTTTTTTCATACTAAATTCCAAATCTTAAGCGCAATTCATTGGGGTAAGGGTCAAAGTAGACTTGGCTTTGCAAATACTCTTTAGGGTGTACTTTTAAGTGGTGTTTTAACAGCGTTAACGGCACATACAAGGGCACAATGCCTTTGCGATACTCGTCAATGGCCTCACACATTTCTTGCTTTTCGACTTTGCTTAAGTCGTCTTTAAAATACCCCTGAAGGTGGGTCAAGGTGTTGGCTTGGTTCTTACGGTTAGCAGGCTTACTAAGCGCCGTCATTAAACCAGTAATGTATTTATCTTTGAGTTCATCAAGGGGGTACTGTTTACCATCACCAAGCAGACGACCTAGGTCTTTGTATGCTTGATAGTTATGACTCATTAATAAATATTTGTGCTTGGCATGAAAGGTGGTGAGCTCATGTAGGCCAACCTTGCTGCTGTGGTTAAGCTCTTGCCAGCTTTTGTAGACGTACACCCGCATGACGAAATTTTCGCGTAAATGAACATCGTTTAAGCGGCCATTTTCTTCGCAAGGAAGTAAAGGGTTATGCTTCATAATTTGCTCAGCAAACACACCAACGCCTTCCGATGTATTACCGGTGCCTGCTTCATTGTAGATTTTTACTCGTTCCATGCCACAACTTGGGCTTTTAGCACAAAACACAAACCCCGATAACGGCTCTGCATGTTGTGTGGCTATTTTTTCTCCGTATTCTTTGAGTTTAGGCGCAACGTCTTCCTCACCGTCAGGACGACTGACTTTAATGACATCGCCAACGCGAATTTGACGGATTGTTGGTCTAGGGATAGGAAGACCGATTGCAACCTCAGGACAATAACGAACGTATTCAACATGTTCGCTAAGTTCATCCATACAAAAATTTGAACGCTTGTGACCGGAGTCAAATCTAACTTTATCACCAGCCAAGCAAGCGCTAATGCCAATTTTTATTGGAGATGAAAAATTCATGTCCGATATAATTCCTTTAATATATTAAATTACCGATGGGATTCAATAATTTGCTGATACCTTTATTAAAGTGTAATGCACTACTAACAACTGTAAAGCACAAACAACCTGATTTTGTTCGAGGTGAATGATTATGTTGGCCATCTTGCCAAATAAAGTCGCCTGGCACGTACTCTCCAGCCTCATCTTCAAAGTCACCATCGAGTAATAAGGTAATTTCAAAACCGGTGTGGGTGTGTTCAGGGATCTCCCCTTCTGCTTCAATTTGCAACAAGCTTGAACGCAGTTCACCATCGTCTAAAAGTAAACGTGAACGCGACACCTTGCCAACCCCTGCAAAACCAGAGCGATCAACATTAGCAATTGCTCGAGGTAGCTGAACTTCTCTGTCTAGGTAGGTAAAACTTGGCTGAACGTATTCTTTCACCTCATCCACCGATGGATCCATAGTGATAAAATTCATCATCGCTTCTAAGTCAGAATCAACAATAACCTCTTCCTCTCCGCCAAGGTGAGTGTTGGCCTCTTGCGCCTCTAGTTTCTCAGTTTTCTGCTGGCAATGCGGACACATTTCAACGTGCGCTGCAACCGCTATGCTGATACTTGCAGGCAAATTACCCTCTACAAACTGAGATAATAGTGTGTCGTTAGGGTGATGCTTTATCATTCTCGCTCTCCCATTTCTGCGCGTAATTTCTGTAAAGCCAATCTCAATCGAGACTTAACCGTTCCCACCGGAATATCTAGATGATCCGCAAGCTGTTCTTGCGACATTTCCTGAAAGTAAACCCCTTTAACAATGTCCCGCTGGGCCGGTGGCAATTTATTAATGTACTTTTGGATTTGAGCTGTTTGTAGGTGGTCTTTATAAACCTCCTCCTCAGCTTGTGAGTCTTGGATAATAGGCCAAATGTCTTCACTGATGTGCTCTTCTTTATTGCTTTTCATTTTTCTCAAAGCATCAAAAGAAGCGTTTCTCATCACCGTGTAAATCCAAGTCGTTGCCGCCCCTTTATCGTTATGATAAAGGTGGGCCTTACGCCACACGGAGGTCATGGTGTCTTGCACTAACTCCATTGCTTGCGCGTCGTTGCCGAATTGCTTAACACCAAAACGACGGATCTTAGGCGCGAAATATTCAAACAAATAAGCAAATGCCTTTCTGTCTCTTTTTTCCGCCACTTTAATAAGCGCATCTGACAACGCTTGAGAAGGAGTTTCTTGCACTTTATTACGTGTTCCTGCTTGAACATGGCAATCATTTGACTGCTGTAGGCCTATCATAGCTCACCTTCCAATTTTCACTTATTACAGACATTACGTAATGGCGACGGCATCGGATCACTAATCTTCGTCCAATACAGTATGTAAGAAGTTTGCTACCTGTTCAAATGTTTGTGCTTGTTTTACCTTTTCTTTTTGCATCATAGGGATAGGTAGTAATTCCAACCATCGATATGCCACCCAAATAGGGTCAGAAAAATCTTTCTCACGATACAAGTCATCGAGCACTGGGTTGGCATAAAACACGTGCTCCAGTTTGTGCTGTAAGTTGTTATCAATCAGAGACAACCAGGCATCATGGCATTCCCAAGGCGGGCCATCGCGCTTTTCACACTCGCCGTAGCGTAATTGCTGGTTGTCGCAGTGAACGTCGTTGATGCTAACTCGAGACTCGCCAACCACATCAATTAATAACTGGCCATTAGGATCTTGGGAAAAGTCCACTATTTTCACTAATACCCCCTCATCGGGGACATTGTATTCAGCGTCTTCCACATAGTTGCAAAGCACAAAGCCTTGGCCCGTTTTACTGGCCTCTTTCACCATGTGTAAGTATCGTTGCTCGAATATCTTTAACCGCGTGTAGCCGCCAGGCAATAAAAATATTGGCAGTGGAAATAAAGCGAGTTTCATAATTCCCAGTTCATTGCTTAAAACTATCGATAATTACGACTTGCAAAAAAACTAAGATCAATTTATCGACACTTAATTCCACAGGTATTGCGATGGAATGAGGTTACGCGCAGAAAAAGTGACGCCTTCAGCCTCTAATTTTTGCTTCTGCTCAGCGAACTTTTGGCTTTCTTCAGGGAAAGAGATCCGTCGCTGACTGTTTACTACTCGATGCCATGGCAAGGTTGAGCCATCAGGAAGCTGGCGTAATAACTGCCCGACCTTTCGAGCATGGTTAGGGTAACCTGCTAAAGCAGCTATTTGACCATAAGAAGCCACTTTGCCATGGGGAATACTGCCGATTAGGGTATATACCCGTTCAGCGAGTTGTTGCATTGCGCTCATAGTGCTCACTTAATGTGGTTAATTGTTGCCAAAAGTAGCGTGCGACCGGCCCATGATGTGAAATGCGTAACCGGTATGCATGAATTTGGGCTTCAAATTCGTCTTTTCTATCCACCACCCGCACGCGTTGCAGCGCCCCTGACTGTAATTCTTCACGGCACAGATTGAGGCCAATTAAGCCATACCCGAGCCCTTGTAATAAGTAGCGCTTAATCGCCAAGGGATCATCCAACTTCATGACCTTGGTGCTATTTCGATAGGCTAAGCGTTCGCTGTCAAAATTAAACTTACTTTCCTTCATTGCTAATGACGGGTATTTGGCTAACTCATTAAAGTTCATCTCACTGGGCATATAACCGGCTTTCGCCACTAGGCCTAATTTCACTTTACCGATTGGCATGGACTCTAAGTCTCCGGTGGAATGAAATAAATCAAACCAAGGGCCTATCCCTAAATTCGCCAAACCTTGCGTCACTTGCTCAAGAGCAAAGAAACGCTTACCGCTGGAAATATTCATTTCCGTGGCAGGGAAATGGCTAAAACCATCGGCCAGTATCTGATCAATTTGGCTTTGATACACAATGGGTTCATAGCAAATATTAAAGCTTGGCTCATTCCCCGCGGCAAACTCATTGGCCAGCGACGACAAATCACGATGATGGTTAAGTAGCTTTTCTGCTTCAAAATAAAAGCGTCGTCCTTGTTCGGTTAACACATTACGATATTTTTCACGCTCAAACAGGGCAAAGCCAAGGGATTGTTCTAATCTCTTAATAGATTGTGACACAGCAGGTTGGGTTTTATGCAGTTGCTGAGCAGCATCCGTTAAGCTTGGTGCTTCAGCAACGGTGCAAAAGACCATAAGGTCAGAAATCTTCATAAATATTTTTTATAATGTAGAGAACTTTTTATAATTTTTATTTTATATCTATTTCCTATATTCTGCACGCAGAAAAATCGACGTTTTCATGGAGAACAAAATGCTAAGAGTGTTTTCTGGACTTGTACTGGCGCTCATATTAACTGGCTGCCAAGACCAAGCAGAGCAAGGTAAAAAAGAGTCACCTAATCGCCCGGTAAAAATCCACACAGTGTCTGATCCCAACAGCAACACCTTACGCAGCTTTCCTGCAGAAGTCGTTGCCAATCAGGGGTCTTATTTGGCATTTCGAGTCAACGGTGAACTTACCGAATTTCCGGTAAGAGCGGGTCAAGAAGTGCAAAAAGGCCAGCTTTTAGCAAAGTTAGACCCTGAAGACTTCAATCTGCAATACGAGCAGCGCAAAGCCCAGTTTGAATTAGCCAAAGCTCAGCTGTCACGGATAGAACCTCTGTATGATAAGGGCATTGCCACCAAAGCCGAATTCGATAAGGCCTTGGCCGATAAGCAAGTGGCGGAGTCCGCGTTCAAGATAGCCAAAACCAACCTTGAATACAGTGAACTGAGAGCCCCTTTCAGTGGCACAGTGGCCAAGGTATTTGTTAAAAACTATGAAAACATCCAAGCCAAACAAAATATTCTGCGTTTAGAAACGCGCGATAGAATGGACGTGGTGATTCAAGTGCCTGAAAAAATCGTCGCTCGTGTAGACAGAGACACAGACTATCAACCCACCGTTGTGTTTGACGGCTACCCCAGTAAGTCTTATCCGCTCACCATAAAAGAGTGGGATACTCAGGCAGACCCTGCCACACTCACTTATAAAGTGGTGTTTAGCTTACCTATCCCTGAAGATTTTAACTTATTCGCCGGGATGTCTGGGCATGTCTATATTGATCCCAGTAAAATCACCAGTCAGAAAAACACCGCCATTATTGTGCCGAATCAGGCGGTGTTCTCTGACAAGACGCAAACCCCAAGCAACAACAGTTACGTCTGGGTGTACGATGAAAGCAGCCAAACCGTGACTAAGCGTGAAGTCAGTGTTGGCCAATTAAACCACACAGGTATTGAAGTGCAGGCTGGGTTAAACCCTGGGGAAAAAATCGTCGCAGCGGGTGTGCACTATCTTAGTGAAGGCGCAAAAGTGAGACCATGGACGAAAGAAAGAGGCCTGTAATATGAGTTTAGCGAAATGGTCGATTGAAAATAAAGTCATAAGCTGGATGTTTGCCCTGCTGCTACTCATCGCCGGTGTGGTGTCGTATTTTGGCTTAGGACAACTGGAAGACCCTGAGTTTACTCTGAAAAAAGCCATGGTCGTGACCATGTACCCTGGCGCCTCGCCACAGCAGGTCGAAGAGGAAGTCACTTTTCCAATTGAAAACGCGATTCAATCCTTGCCCTACGTGGATTACGTCACCTCTATCTCGTCACCAGGCAAGTCACAAATTACGGTGGAGATGAAAAGCAGCTACCGTAAAAACGATTTAAAGCAGATTTGGGATGAGCTGCGTCGTAAAGTCAACGATTTGTCGCCAAAGCTACCACCGGGCGTGATGGCGCCGAGCGTTATTGATGACTTTGCCGATGTCTATGGCGAACTCTATGCCATTACTGGTGAGGGCTATTCTTACGACGAGCTAAAAGATTATGTCGACTTCCTCAAGCGTGAACTGGTGTTGGTGGATGGCGTTAGTAAAGTCACCGTTGCCGGAGAACAGCAGGCGCAAGTTATCGTTGAGATTTCAACACAAAAACTGTCGCAACTGGGCATTTCCCCAGACTATATTTTCTCTTTATTGCAATCGCAAAATACCGTTTCCAATGCTGGTAAAATTCGCGTTGGGGATGAGTCCATTCGACTCCACCCCACGGGTGAATTCAACGATGTCGCAGAGCTTGAAGGGCTTTTAATTTCACAACCAGGTGCCAATGAATTAATCTACTTAGGCGATGTTGCCACTGTCTCACGAGAATACGCCGAAGTACCTAAGCACATCACCCGCTATGACCAACAACGGGCATTATTAGTCGGGGTTTCATTTACCTCTGGCGTTAATGTAGTAGAGGTTGGCCAGCGTATTTCCGCCCATTTAGAGCAGCTTGAATATCAACGCCCGTATGGCATGACCATTAATACGGTGTATAACCAACCCAATGAAGTAGAAACCTCAGTGGATGGTTTTATCATTAGTCTACTTGAGGCCGTTGCCATTGTTATTGTGGTGCTGCTAATTTTTATGGGCGTGAAAAGCGGTATTTTAATTGGCGGGATCTTGCTGTTAACGGTGCTGGGCACCTTTATCTTTATGAAGATATTCGCCATCGATTTACAACGTATTTCTCTTGGCGCGTTGATCATCGCCCTAGGTATGCTCGTGGACAATGCCATCGTGGTCACCGAGGGCATTTTAATCAACATTAAGCGCGGGCAAACCAAGCTCAAAGCTGCCGTCAATATCGTCGAACAAACCAAATGGCCTCTGCTCGGTGCCACGATTATTGGTATCACTGCTTTTGCCCCCATTGGCTTAAGCTCAGATGCCAGTGGTGAATTTGCCGGCTCGTTATTCTGGGTATTGTTGATTTCGCTACTACTGAGTTGGGTTACGGCGATCACCTTAACGCCATTTTTTGCTCATCTGATGTTCCGTGAGACAAAAAGCAGTCAAGAGCAAAACGCATCACAGCAACAAGACCAAGATCCTTATCAAGGAGCAATTTTTACTGTTTATAAGTCGTTGTTATCGTTTTGCTTAAAGCACCGTGTGATGACGCTGATTTTTATGGCGCTATTATTGGTGGCCGCTGTGGTTGGCTTTAAGCAAGTGAAGCAGTCTTTCTTCCCCGCTTCTAATACGCCGATGTTTTATGTTGATTATTGGCATTATCAAGGGGCCGATATTCGCAGCACCGCACATAATATTGAAAAACTCGAAGCCTTCTTACTTGAAGACCCTTTAGTCAACGAAGTGACCACCACCATCGGTCAAGGTGCACCACGCTTTATGCTGACCTATTCACCGGAAAAACAATACGATGCCTATGGTCAGCTAATCGTTCGAGTGAAAGACCGTGAAGCGGTGGTTAACATGATTGCGAAGTTACGCGATTATGAGCGCAACAACGAGCTCGATGGTCAATTGAAAATTAAACGAATGGAAATTGGACCTTCCACCGATGCCAAAATCGAAGCGCGTTTCTCAGGCCCAGATCCAGTAGAGCTGCGGCGCCTGGCTGAGCAAGCAAAAGCCATCATTGCCAAGGATGACAAAGCCTTTAATATTCGCGATAACTGGCGTCAACGCACTAAAGTGATACGACCGCAGTTTAATGAACTTAAAGCGCGCCGCCTTGGGATCAGTAAGTCCGATCTTGACCAATTGCTGTTGACCTCGGTAAGTGGCAAAAAGGTAGGGTTATATCGCGATGGTACGCAATTGTTGCCTATCATTGCCCGTTCCCCTGAAGAAGAGCGCCTTAACGTCGAGAACTTAGGCGACCTACAGATATTTAGCCCAGTGCTTAATGTCTACGTACCAGTGTCGCAAATTGTCGATAATTTTACTGTCACTTGGGAAGACAGTTTGATCATGCGTCGCGACCGTAAACGCACCATTACCGTGATGGCAGACCATGATGTGATTGGTGACGAAACCCCAGCCAAGCTATTTAACCGCATTCGCGCTGACATTGAAGCCATAGAGCTCCCACAAGGCTATGAAATGCAGTGGGGTGGCGAGTATGAATCCTCAACTAAAGCCCAAAAAGCCATTTTTGGCTCATTGCCACTGGGTTATCTGGCGATGTTTATGATCACCGTATTGTTATTTAATTCAGTAAAAAAACCACTGGTAATTTGGTCTACGGTGCCACTGGCGATTATTGGTGTCACGGCTGGGTTAGTGCTCTTACAAGCGCCATTTAGCTTCATGGCGCTGCTGGGGTTATTGAGTCTGTCGGGGATGTTGATTAAAAATGGCATCGTATTGATGGATCAAATAAACATTGAGGCCGCTTCCGGTAAAACTCCCTATCAGGCAGTGTTTGATTCCGGTGTCAGTCGTGTACGACCAGTCTCTATGGCGGCGATCACCACCATTTTAGGCATGATCCCCTTATTATTTGATGTCTTCTTCCAGTCCATGGCGGTAACCATCATGTTTGGCTTAGGCTTTGCCACCATTTTGACCTTAATTGTTTTGCCGGTCTTACACTGTGTGTATTTTGGCATTAAACAACCGCAAGACTAGCAAACTTTGGCCCCTAGTATCTATTAGGGGCCATTCACTCGTCAGATAGAGTGTTACTTTTTAAGTGACAGCGTCCCTTTTACGCGCTTCGGCTTGTTATGCTTAGCGTTTGTTGTCGGTTTAGCATGACGGCCTCTGCCGCTATTATTTCTCGGCTTGGCATTGCGTTCGGATACGGCTTTTGCGGCTGATACAGCCTTAGCATCACTTTTAGGACTGCCTGCACCTGCGGATGCCTCTTGCGTTTTACTCGACGCTTCAGTGGCCTGATTAATCGCCCGCATTTCTTTATCTGATAGATGACGCCATTGCCCGGCAGCCAAGCCAGACAAATCAACGTTCATTATTCTAACTCGTTTTAGCTTGGTCACTTCATAACCAAAGTACTCACACATACGACGAATTTGGCGATTTAGACCCTGAGTTAACACTATGGTAAATGATTTCGCGCCGCGCTTTGTGACTTTACAGGGCTTAGTTACCGTGCCAAGAATTGGCACGCCAGCTGCCATACGCTTTACAAAGCGTTCATCAATGGGTTTATCCACCACCACTTCATATTCTTTTTCGTGATTATTGCCAGCACGAAGAATTTTATTCACCATATCGCCCTGATTGGTAAGAAAGATTAAGCCTTCTGAGGGACGGTCTAAGCGACCAATGGGGAAAATCCGCTCGGGGTAGTTGATAGCACTGACAATGTTGCTTTTAATTTTGCGCTCAGTAGTACAGGTAACGCCAACGGGTTTGTTGTAAGCAATAAATACCGCCTTGGGTTTGGCTTTTAATGGCTTATTATCAATAGCAACGGTGTCCGCATCTGACACTTTAAGTCCCATCTCGGCGACTTCGCCATTGACTTTAACGCGCCCTGAAGAGATTAAGGTATCTGCTTCACGACGGCTACAGAACCCAGTTTCGCTGATGTATTTATTTAGGCGCTTTTGCTCAGTCACGATACAACCACTTTGTGTAAAAAACCGCTATTGTAAAGCTTCTCGAGCCATTAGACTAATGAATTCAGTACTTTCATAAAGCAAAGTTACTGCCCAGCCTTTACTGATGGGATAGAGTTGGCCGCAAGCCATGCTAAAGAAAACTGATACGTCTGCTGCGGCTGAGTGACTAAGCTCATACTGGTATAATCAAGCCTTTGCCAAGTCACCTCGTCAGCAATCCATTGATATTGCGTAATGTTGTCTTTGGTAACCACGCTTAAATCAAAGGCTATTTCATCATGCTCCGACCAAAATGGATGGCCATGAAAGTGATCGTACGCGCTGATTAATGCCCACGCCCCCATCATAAAATGACCGCCAACGGAGGCGTTAAGTTTGCCACGATGAATTAATGCAAAACTATCTGAAAGCCAATCAAACCCATCTACCACCACCTGTTCTCTCAGGTTTGGCGCTGCAATCGCGCCCATGGCCATTAAATCTGATGCGCTCCAAATCAGGTTAGTGTCAGGGTAACGCTTAAGTAACTTAGTGGCTTTATCCATCGCCTGCTTTTTTGACCAGCCAGCATAAACCACTTGTTGGATAGCAATGTTTTGCTGCTTAAAAAAACGCTCAGCCCCCGCTTGGCGTAATTCTGACTCAGCGCCATAGTGGCCATTAATCAAAATTGGGTAAATCTGATTATGCCCTTTGTTTTTTGCCTGCTGATATAAAGCCTTGGCTAAATCAAATCCAGCTTGTTCATTATTATGATGAATTTCACCTAACCAGTATGGGAAACGCTGTTTTGGCTTACCCACAGCCTGTAATTCGGGGCCAGACAGAGTACGCTCCAATGTAATATGTTTGACCTTGTATTTGTCTAGTAAGGTGAGGGTTTGCTCAGCGCCACTGGGGTAATTAATAATACATAATCTGGTGTAGCGCGGTAAGCTAAGTACTTTTCTAACTGTTGTAGCTGGATAATGCGATTGCCTTCACCGTAAATGACCTCAAGCTCAACGCCAAGTTCCGTCGCAGCTGCTCGGGTAATGGCTTCAACCCGTTGCCAAAATGGTTCACCTGGCAGTGAAGGGTTAACAAACAGCATACTAATAGGCTGCTTAGCCAAAACTGGCTGTGAACATAGCAGAAACACAAAGGTGAGCAGCAGTCTAGTCATTTATTTTAGCACTTTTGATAATGGCTTTTTGCAGTAAGTATTCAAACGGCCCTTGCTGGAAAACACGGAAATAAGCCAGTGACAGTAATACCTGAATTATAGCTGCCACGACAAAAATGGCGAAATAGTCGATGCGATTGTAATAACTTACCGCCTCAGGCTGAATAAACATAAAAAAGCTGACAAAAACAATGGAGTGCAACAAATACCAGGTTAACGCCATACGGCCAACGTATTGTAGACCTTCAAGTTGGCTAATACCCCCTCGAATTAAAGACTTGATAACGACCAAATAAAACAAAGAAACCGGCACCGCACACAGCCAGTTTAATCCCGCAAAAAAGTCACTGGCGACTTTTTTCTCAATCACAAAACCAAGCAGTGCAACAATCAACGCGGTAATGGTGAGCAACATTATTTTGTGGATAGGCTCTTGCCGCTCCAGCGATAACCAGCCACGACGATAGATAATCATGCCAAGCAGCATAAGGCCTGCTGTGTACCAAAGCGTAATGATGGGTAACAGCAGGCTCATAATGGCAAAATAAAAAGCATTCTTTTGTACTAAAGACGAGTAATTATTGGGAAGGTTTTGTAACCAGTGAGCAAACTGTATGGACTGTCTATTAATCGCTACATGCGGCTCTACCATCGACAATAAACTCAATAACACCGCGGGTAGTATAATGAACGCACTAGCATAGCGCTTAAGTGTGCTGATATTACTGTGGGCTAATCTCAATGCAACCAAGCCGGATAACGCATAATTTAAGAGAATATCACCAGGCCATATCATCACACCATGGCATAGACCAATGACCATCAACCAGCGTAATCGCAATACGGTGCGGTGCTGATCAGGGTATTTTTTTAGTTGGATTAATAATGCGGCGCCAAATAACATGGCAAATAAAGAACGAAAACGGCCATCAAAAAATAGCGCGTTCACGGTAGCAAACAAGGGATCGAGAATGTGCTTTGGTGCATCGGCGACATAGCCATACTCGAAATTAGCCATATGCACTAGGTTCATGGATAAAAGACCAAGCACTGCTAGGCCTCGAAGAGCATCCATGAGAGTATTTCTATTCATTAATATACGCGGTTCTTATACATATCGGCCCAATTAATGGCGGCGGCATGAAAGTCTGGCAAATTCTCATCTTGATAGTTTAGAAAGCTACACGCTTCTTGTAATTGCCACCAGCTACCCGACTCATAGGCCTTAACAATATTTAGAATATAAAACAAAGTATTGGGTTTGCCAATCAAGGCATCGTGAAGTTGTTCTGGGAAAGGCAGCTTGTTGACCACCTGCTCCATCGGCCGGTCTAAAATGGCGTCAAGCAGAGAAAATAACCCCGTCATAAAGCTCATATTGATAAGACCAGGTGCGATTTGTTGGGCGATAAGCTCACAAAAGCGCGACCGCACAATAGATAAACGGGTTAATTCCGTTGGCTTTCCTTCGGCCACATGAGCGGTCATGATTAGATTAACAAACTTTTTCACCCGCTCGTTGCCAAGATACACCAAGGCTTGTTTCAGCGATTCGATCCGGCTTTTAATTGGGAAAACGCCGGAATTAATCAGTCTTAAAAGCTTGTACGCCAAGGCAGTATCCTGAGCAAATAGCTCCGCGATGCGATTAATGCTCATGTTCGGTTTCAGCGCTTCTTCATAAATGAGCATCACAATGACATAGTTAATTTCGATGTCTTTTTGTGAAATCATTTTTGGTTTCGCGAAGAAATAACCTTGGAAGAATTGAAACCCCATTTTTTTGGCTTGCTCAAACTCTTCTTCGGTCTCAACTTTTTCGGCTAAAAACTTGATGTTTTTTCGTGCCTTCATCATCTCGACCACTGGTCCTAGGGTATCGAGCGGGTTCTGCATCACATCAAATTTAATCAGTCGAATAAGCTTTAAAAAAGGGTCCCATTCTTTGGAATATTGAAAATCATCTAACGCGAGACGAAAGTTGCTGTGAAATAGCGTTCTTATTTTTTCGTAATTTTCTTTACTGGGAGGAATGGTTTCAAGCAGTTCTAAAATGACATCATTAGACGGCAAAAACTGACACAGGTCCTGATCGAGAGAATCCGGCCCTATATTGATTAATGCTTTTTTTCCTGATGTCAGATACCGCGTGCCTAGGTTTAATTGATTATTCATGATCAACTTGGCCGTGGCAGCATCGTCTGCAATGTTAGGAAAGCTATTTTTTACACCATCGCGAAACAACAACTCGTATGCAACAACTTGTTTTTTACGATTAAATATGGCTTGGCGAGCCACATAAACCTTCAAACAATAACTCCTTTATAGCCAAAACACCTAGATAAGACTTTTAGGTTAGCAATTTTCTTATTTTAACCCTTTGTGATGAGTAAGAAAATCAAACTAAGCTATTAAGAATTGAAATAACAGCCTAAAAGATAATGCAAATCCACAAAAAAGAAAGCCCAACCAGTGCAATTAGCACTTCTCAGATGTTAACTGCTGAAGTTTTGTTCTTTATACAGAATAAAGTAGTATGCTTAACCCCTAGTTATTGATACAGCTTTTGCAGGTACTGCTGTGCCGAGCTATGCCAATCAAAACGTTGATTGCGAGCGGCATCACTGAGGCGCTGATACTCTTCATTATTATTGCATAAATCATTAAGCGCCCCTTGAAATGTTACAATTAATTCACTTCCCTGCTCAGCCAAGCTCTCGCCACTAAAACAATAACCAGTTTGCTTGTCCTTAACGGTATCTGCCAAGCCGCCTACCTGATGCACAATACATGGCTGCCCTTCGCGCATCGCGAGCATTTGACTGATACCACAAGGCTCAAATGAACTGGGCATCAAAAACAGATCGCCTAGTTGATACAATTGCTCGCCAAGTGCCTGCCCATAACCATTTAGAAACAATAGGTTGTCATGGCGCGACATCACTTCGGTAAAAAGCTGCTCCAATTGTTCATCACCAGAACCCACTAAGATCAATCTAGCTTGCTTTTCTGCCGCCAACATAGCTAGGTCATCAAGTACTACACCCGTTTTTGTCGGTTGTCGTAAAATCAAGGCTTTTTGCTCAGTTAAACGACCCACGCTGGTAATTAAGTGGCCAGTAAACGGTTGTTGTTGCCAGGCCAAAATGCGACGGTGGGCAATATAAAACTTTGACAACAGCTGTTTTGATTTCGCCATCCACTGCAAAACATGCTGCTCTGCCAGGTTTAAATAGTCAGTGAAGCTTGGTTTTACTGTTGGGGTGTCATCACTTGGATAAACACAGCCATTGAGAATACCCACTAATCGCCCCTCATGGGCGGCGTGTTGCATATCCGATTCTAATCCTTCGCCACCAAAGAAGCCCAATTCCGGGTGGCTGGTCATCATCACTTCCTTAGCGTAATTCGGCGACACCACATGGACCTTGTCGCTTAAATTGACCGCCGCACGCATCGGATTAAAACAATGGGGGTGATGGGGATCGCAAATAGGTAAACCGTCGTAGGTTAAGGTTGGGAACCAGGCTTCGAGGCTGGAGTGGTCGCCTTTAAATGGTCTAACCCCTTGCAAGGCTAGGTTGTGCACAGTGTAAACCGTTCTCATTGTTTTCAGGCGCTTAAAACGCGGACTAAAGCGTCGTAATACACTTATCACCGCGGCATGCCAATCATGCAAATGAACCACATCTATATCAGCAATCACTTGGTGCTCAATCACCTCAGCCACTGCTGCTGCAAAAAATGCAAAACGACTAGCGTCGGTTGCAAAAGGCTGATGCTGGTCGTTACAGTAAATTGCACCGCCATGTTCACTAAACAAAGAATGCGACAGCACATATTGCGTCACCGCTGGTGATTGCCCTACCCGCCATAAGGTTGCCGTTTCTAAATGCTGTCGAAATGGCACAGCAATATCCGCAATGAATTCTCGCTCTAATGCCGCTTGGCCATAATCAGGGGTGATCACCGACACCCTTAAGCCTAGTTCAGCCAGTGCGTCAGGCACGTCACGAATGACATCCGCCACGCCCCCGACTTTACAATTTGGCAGCGCGTCATTTTCCGCTGCCACTAACATTACATGCATACTTGCCCTATCAACCGAGTTATTAGCGTTCTTTTTTTGAGGTACCCGTGAGCATATCCCGAGTCACTAACACTATGCCTTTATTTGATACCCTAAAGCCATTTTGTTGGTCTTGTTCATGGTCGTAGCCAATGGTCATGCCCTCGGGAATAATACAACTTCTGTCGATGATTGCATTCTTAATTCGACAGTTACGGCCAATTTTAACCCCAGGCAATACCACCGCCCCCTCTATCTCGCAATAAGAGTGCACATGGACATTGGAAAACAGTAGTGACTTTTTCACTTTAGAGCCAGAAATAATACAGCCACCCGACACCGTTGAGTCAACCGCCATGCCGCGTCTGTCCTCATCATCAAAGATGAACTTAGCAGGTGGCAGTTGTTCTTGGTAGGTCCAAATAGGCCATTGGGGATCGTACAAATCAAGCTGTGGCTCAGGCGACACCAGCTCCATATTGGCTTCCCAAAACGAATCCAGGGTACCCACATCCCGCCAATAAGGTTGGCCAGTATGAGAAGGCTCACTGAATGGATAGGCAAACACATTATGCTCTTCGATAATGGCGGGAATAATGTCATGACCGAAGTCGCGGCCTGAACCTTCACGTTCAGCGTCTTTCTTTAATTGCTCAAACAAAAACTCGGTATTAAATACGTAATTGCCCATCGAGGCCAAACAAGTACCAGGCTTACTGGGAATGGAGGATGGATCCGCTGGTTTTTCGTCAAACCGACGCACCCGATTGCTTTCATCCACGGTCATAACCCCAAAGGTATTTGCCGCCTCTTCACAACCCACTTCAATACAGCACACCGTCATATCAGCGCCGTTTTCTAAGTGTTTTGCCAGCAAGCCACCATAGTCCATGCGATAAACATGATCTCCAGATAACACCATCACGTATTTTGGCAGCTCATGGCGGATAATATCCATATTTTGAAATACCGCATCGGCCGTACCACAATACCACTCATCGCCATAACGTTGCGAGGCGGGAAGGATCTCCACCGACTCGCCCAGTTCCTTTTTAAAATGTCCCCAGGCACGGTTTACATGGCGGATTAGTGAGTGTGACTTATATTGGGTCGCGATCCCAACCCGTCTGATGCCAGAATTAATGCAGTTAGACAGTGGGAAGTCGATAATGCGATGTTTACCCCCAAAATACACTGCCGGTTTTGCTCGCCAGTCGGTTAACTCATGTAAGCGTGAGCCACGACCACCAGCAAGGATCAGTGCATATGTTTCTCGCGTCAGGGTACTAATATAACGATTCGCATAATTAGGCATTATTTTTTCTCTCCATAACAAGGTTGCGCTGATCACTGCATTGGGCTGAGGCGCCAAATATCATCGCTGTAATTTTGTATTGTTCTATCACTTGAAAACTGACCACTGGCTGCGGTATTTAAAATACTCATACGCAGCCAATGTTGCTTATCTCGGTATGCTTGCGCCGCTTGCTCCTGAGCTTCGACATAAGATGGAAAATCCTGCGCCACCAACCACGGATCATTACTGCTTTTAATTGCAGCAATCACGTCATCAAAAATAGCCGGTTCGAACAGATTAAAATGACCGCTTTCTAACAGTGCTAATACTCGCTTTAAGTCATCGCAGCCGTCGATTATTTTCAACGGTTGATAGTGTTCACGCACTGCTTGTGCTTGTTCCGCGGTTACGCCGAATAAAAAGAAATTATCATCACCTACGCTGTCACGAATTTCGATATTGGCACCATCCAAGGTTCCAATGGTGATGGCGCCGTTCATCATAAATTTCATATTCCCCGTCCCCGATGCTTCCTTTCCGGCCGTGGATATTTGCTCTGATAAGTCCGTTGCGGGGCAAATGACTTCCATTTTAGAGACGTTGTAATTAGGCAAAAACGCCACTCGCAAGAACGGTGCAGCAGCACTGTCCTGGTTAATCACATTAGCGACGTTATTAATAAGCTTGATGATTTTTTTCGCCATGTAGTAACCAGGTGCAGCCTTGCCACCAAACAGCACGCAACGTGGGACCAGTCCCTCGGTATCGCCACGGCAAATGCGGTCGTATAAATGGATCACATGAAGCACGTTCAATAGCTGGCGTTTGTATTCATGGATCCGTTTAACTTGGACGTCAAACATCATGGTGGCATCAAACTCAACATCACACTCTTGTTGCACCAAACTTGCTAAGCGCTGTTTGTTGTTTTGTTTTACTTGCAACCAACGCTGCTGTAATTCATGGTTGTCGTAACAGCGACGAAGTTCAGCAATGTGAGCAAAATCACTTTGCCACTTGTCACCGACGTGTTCGCTGATCAGAGCTGCCAGCTCAGGATTGCAATGCATTAACCAGCGTCTTGGTGTCACGCCATTGGTTTTATTATTAAATTTTTGCGGTGACAGCTGATAAAAGTGATTGAATAACCCCGCTTTTAACAGTTCAGTATGCAACTTGGCCACGCCATTCACTGAGTAGCTGCCAACAATGGCCAAATACGCCATCCGTATTTGTGGTTCATCCGACTCCTCAATCAATGACATAGCACGCTGCTTGGCAACATCACCGGGCCACTTCAGCGCCACTTCACTCAAAAAGCGGGCATTGATTTCATAGATGATCTCTAGCAGGCGTGGTAATAGCCGTTGAAACAAGCTCACCGACCACTTTTCTAATGCTTCAGGTAACAGCGTATGATTGGTGTAGGCCATGGTGGACGTGGTTATCTGCCAAGCCTGATCCCACTCCAGTTCGTAGTCATCTAATAAAATTCGCATTAACTCAGCCACGGCAATGCTGGGGTGTGTGTCATTGAGCTGGAACACATGATAATCAGCAAAGTCAGAAAAGCTGGCGCCATGTTGCTCAACCCAAGTAGCAATCACGTCTTGCAAGCTGGCACTGGATAGAAAATATTGTTGCTTGAGCCTGAGCTCTTTGCCATTTTCGCTGGCGTCATTGGGGTAAAGCACCATGGTGATTTGCTCAGCGGCGTTTTTTCTTGCTACGGCTTCGGAGTAACTGCCTGCATTAAATTCGTTGAGGTCAAACTCATCGGTGGCCTCAGATTTCCACAGCCGTAACGTGTTCACCACGTCATTGTGGTAGCCGGGTACGGGGACATCATAAGGCACAGCTAAGACATCTTGAGTGTCGAGCCACTCACGATGTTGCCGCCCTTGTCTGTCGGTATGCACCTCAACATGACCATAAAACTTCACTCTTTTTGCTTGCTCAGGCGCCGCCAGTTCCCAAGGGTGTCCCTCTCGTAACCAATTATCTGGCTGCTCCACTTGATGACCTTGCTCACAGCTTTGATTAAACATGCCAAACTCATAACGCAGGCCATAGCCTACAACCGGTAACGCCAATGAAGCACAGCTATCGAGGAAACAAGCCGCTAACCGGCCTAAGCCGCCATTGCCTAACCCAGCATCATGTTCAGCCTGCGCCACCGTTTCCAGCTCGGTGCAGTAGTCTTTTAAAGCCGCTTCTACTTGTGGTTCAAGGTCAAGGTTAAGTACTGCATTGGACAGTGCCCGGCCCATTAAAAACTCTAAAGACAAGTAAGCCGCTTTGCGCGTTTTGTTTGCTCTCATGTGCTCTTTGGTGGCCCGACAACGGGCAACTAGGCGATCGCGAATGGTCAATGCCAGGGCATGATAAAGATAGAGTTGTGACTCTCCGACCTTATCTCGGCCTAAGGTGTAATAAAAGTGACGGGTTAAGTCATCACTTAATGTACTTTCGTCTATCTTAGGTGCATCTTGCCAATGTTTTGCCACGCAGACTGGCGCACTTTTATTAGCCATGCTTTTCGTCCCCTTTGATTGATGTGTAGACCCAAGCCGTTTTGGCCGGGACCTGAAGCTGTTCACTGTTGTGTTCGCTATTGACTGTGCTGGCGGTTGTTAGCGCCAACTGCCAATGCGAAGAAAAAGCACTACTTGGTAAGGTCATTGCAACAACACTGTCGCTGGCGTTAAAAATGATCAGTAAACTTTGCCCAAGTTGTTGATCGGTAATGGAGTAACTGAGCCATTTTCTTTTCGGCTCACGCCACTGCTGTGGTGACAGCGACTCCGCGTGCTCATCAAACCAGCTCACAGCAAAGCGACTATCGCGATCATGGACGTAAAAAGGGTGATTGAACGCCGCAAATTGCTTACGCAGTGACAGTACATCTTGAATAAAGAACGCCAAGGGATGGTGTTGCTGATGATTTTTCCACGCTAACCAGCTGGTGAAGTTGTCTTGGCAATACGCATTATTATTGCCGTTTTGACTGTGGGCCATTTCAGTGCCGGCACAAATCATCGGCACTCCTTTGGACAACAATAAAGTCAGTAACGCGTTTTTTTGCATCTGCAAACGCAATTGCGTTATTTCACTATCGCTTGTAAAACCTTCCACCCCACAATTGAAAGAATAGTTTTCACTGTGACCATCGCGATTGCCTTCACCATTGGCGAGGTTGTGTTTTTGCTCAAATGCGGTCCAGTCGAATAACGAAAAGCCATCATGACTGGTAATAAAGTTAATGGAGTGCAATGGGCCGCGCTGGTTGTGCTCAAATAAATCACTGGAGCCATGGATCCGCCTTGCCAGCTCGGGGAGCACCCCTAAGTCACCGCGCCAAAATCGTCTCACGGTATCGCGATAGCGGTCATTCCATTCCCGCCAAGGCGCAGGAAAACGCCCTAACTGATAGCCTCCGGGGCCTATATCCCAGGGCTCAGCAATGAGTTTTACTTGCTGTAACACTGGGTCTTGGTGCAGCGCTTGCAAAAACGTATGATGAGGCGAAAAGCCCTCAGCTTGGCGAGCTAAGATGGGCGCTAAATCAAATCGAAAGCCATCCACGCCCATGTACTCAACCCAATAACGCAAGCTGTCTAGTACCAACCGTAATGCTATTGGGTTCGAGATATTGAGGGTATTGCCGCAACCAGTATCGTTAATGTAGACACTGGGTTTGTTCGCAGGTGTGCTGTAGTAACTGAGATTATCAAACCCTTTAAAGCTGATACTTGGCCCATCTATGCCCCCTTCTGCGGTATGGTTAAACACCACATCTAAAATCACCTCAATACCAGCGTCATGGAAGCGCTCAACCATTTGCTTAAATTCATTGATATCGCCATTCACTAAATAGTCTTTGTGTGGGGTAAAAAAGCTTAGGGTGTTATAGCCCCAGTAATTTTGCAGCCCTTTGGTGGTGAGAAACTGCTCGCTGATAAAGGCATGCACTGGTAATAACTCAATCGCCGTGACCCCTAAGTGCTTTAAATGATCAATGAATACGGTTTCGGCAAGCCCTAAAAAAGTGCCTTTTAATTTATCAGGTATGTCGGGGTGTCTGGCGGTGGCGCCTTTAACATGACATTCATAAATTAAGGTTTTGTGCCACGGTGTATTGGGCTTTTTCCCTTGGTATTTGCTAACCTGAGTGACCTTACTTTTGGGCATATCACAGGCGTTGTCATTGCTATTGAGAAAGCCCACTGGCATATGACAAAAATGCCGTTCACTCCAGACAAACTCGCCGAAAAAATCTCGGCAATATGGGTCGAGCAACAGTTTATGTGGATTGTAAAGGTGGCCCTTATCCGGGTTATAGGTGCCATCCACTCTAAAGCCATATAAATCGTCTTGTTGCGCTCCATCTATAAATAGACTCCAATAACCGCCTTCGTGCTTAAACATCGCGAGACGCTTGACTTCCGTGTGGCCACTTTTATCAAATAAACACAAATACACCTGCTTCGCCGACCCTGCGAACACCGCAAAGTTAACGCCTTTGTCGGTCACCGTTGAGCCCAAAGGGTGAATAGAGCCGCGGTAGCTAGTTAACATGACACACCACATATCAATTGCATGTATACCGTACTGAGCGGTGGCACCGTGATTTCAATACTGTTTTCCATGCCATGACTGGGCTCGGTTTTACTTTCAATTAACTGCTGTGGATGGGCCACCACTTGCACTCCACTGCCCCAGTAATCATGGTCATCGCTATTGAATATCACCTCGTAGACCCCCTGCTCTGGCACCCCAAGGCGAAATTGATGATGACTCATTGGAGTAAAATTGGCCACCACCAGCAATGGCCGTTTGGCGTCTTTGCCATAGCGTACAAAGCTAAAAATACTTTGTTCGGCATTACCGCCATCTATCCAACGAAAACCGGCTGGAGAATTATCGCACTGATATAACTGAGGAATGTTTTGATAAGTATGATTGAGTGCTTTAAGGCATTGAAATACTCCTTGGTGCGCTTCGCTATCGAGTAATTGCCAATTGAGTTGGCCGTTGTGATCCCACTCTTCACGTGGTGCAAGCTCTGCGCCCATAAAGAGAAGCTTTTTTCCGGGGTGAGCATACATAAAGGCATAATAGGCTCTCAGGTTGGCGAATTGCTGCCAGTCATCACCAGGCATTTTGCTCAGCAGCGAGCCCTTACCGTGCACCACTTCGTCATGACTTAACGGTAAAATGTAATTCTCGGAATAGGCATAAACCATAGAAAAGGTCATGTCATGATGATGGTGACGGCGATGAATGGGGTCTTTAGTCATATAGTTAAGGGTGTCGTTCATCCAGCCCATATTCCACTTATAGCCAAAGCCAAGGCCATCGTGTTCAACGCTGCGCGTGACCCCAGGCCAAGCGGTTGACTCCTCAGCCACCATCATGATGCTGTCATCACTGCCATAACAGCGCGTGTTGACACTTTTTAAACAGTCAATTGCCCCGAGGTTTTCACGGCCACCATATTGATTGGCCACCCACTCACCTTGTTTTCTGCTGTAATCCAAATACAGCATCGACGCCACGGCATCCACTCTAAGGCCGTCAATGGCAAACTCCTTGATCCAATACATGGCATTAGAAAGCAAAAAGCTTTTTACTTCGGCGCGGTCGTAATTATAAATATAGGTATTCCAATCGGGGTGAAAGCCCTGACGACGGTCAGCATGTTCGAACAAGTGCGTGCCATCGAACTTATGTAGGCCATGGGGATCCGAGGGGAAATGCCCTGGTACCCAGTCAATCAGCAAGCCTATTTCAAGCTGCTGGCATTTCGCCACAAAGTAGGCGAAGTCTTCAACACCACCAAAACGACTGGTTGGCGCAAATAAGCCCACCGGTTGATAACCCCATGAGCCATCAAAGGGATATTCGCTGATGGGCATCAGTTGTATATGAGTGAAGCCCAGCGCTTTAACATAAGGAATAAGGTCATCCGCCAACTCACGATAGGTTAAATAGCGGTTGTCTTCTTGCTCACGGCGCTTCCACGAGCCTAAATGCACTTCGTATATGCTGATAGGGGCATCAATGCGGTTGCGCTTTTGCTTATGAGTATGCGCCTGTTGTGTCAGCGCTACTCCTGGCGGTTTTGCCTGAGTAATGCTGGCGGTGCCCGGCGCTTGTTCCATTTTAAAAGCAAATGGGTCGGCTTTTTCGATGCGCTCACCGTCAAATGTGGTGATGGCAAACTTATAGCAAGTATCCACTTCCACCGCGGGAATAAAAATCTCCCAAACCCCACTGCCTGGGTGTAATCGCATGGGGTGTTGCTGAGCCTGCCAACAATTGAACGGCGCAATCACCGACACTGCCAAGGCATTGGGCGCCCATACCGCAAAGCGAAAGCCCGCAACGCCATCTAATGCCATTTGATGAGCCCCCAAATGCAAATACGCTTGCGCTTGTGTGCCTTCATTAAACAAATATAACGCCTCATCCGCTAGGCTACTATTGAAAGAATAAATATCGCGCTGTGTAACTGTGGTGTCTTGGTAGGTCACGGCAACTAAGTAATCTGCAGGGCTGATGGGTTTATTCAACCAACACTGAAATAAGTCCGATTGTTGATAGCGCGTCATCGCCAATACCTCATCGCCAATAATCACATTGGCGGCGGTGGCTCCGGGTAAAAAGCAGCGCACCACCTGAGAGTGACCATCCACGGAATGTAGTCCTAAAAAGGCAAAAGGGTCACGACATTGCCCTGCAGCCAACGCGGATACCTGTTGTTGTAATTGTTGTTGGTTATTTACTGTCGTTTCTGAATTCATTTAGACTTTCCTGCTAGTCGCTGCAGCATCGAGAATGGCCGCTGAGCGCGCGATAATTTCTGTGCATGAGGCACTGAGCTTGCGACGCCAATTAGGGTATTCGGTGTCGGTGCCGGGGATATTCACCGGCAGGTGCTGGCAATCTAAATCGTCCAACTGCAGCGTGAATAGTTTTGCTTTAGAGCCAGCCAATGCCGTCACTAATGCTGTGTAGACATCCTCTGTAGGACTGTCCATGGTGACAGTTTGCTGGCTATGCCACTGTAACCACTGACACAACTTCTCACGCTCTTCGCACCGCGCTTGCTGTTGTTGCTGATACTGTTGTGGCGGCAATAACTGTAATCGCTGTTTCAACTCCAAATCGGCGTGTTGCCACCAGCCATAAAATGGCGGTACGTCATGATTGGCTATCATTAACAGCGCTTGCTGGCGATAATGCTCAGGTGCTAAAAACTGCCCTTGATGATCCTTTTCAAAGTAAAACAAAATATTACTGTAAATGTGCGATTCGGCCATGGCGGCCTTGACCTCAACCGGCACCACCCCTAAGTCTTCACCAATGACCATGACTTGGTTGAGTACCGACTCAATTTTTAAAATCGCTAACAGGTACTCAAACGGATAATAGACATAACAGCCACGCTGTTGCTGTTCGACCATAAAGCACCACCATAAGCGCCTTAGCCCCATAACGTGGTCGATACGAAGACCACCCACGCCACTAAAATTGGCCTGAATGAGCTGCTTAAAAAACGCAAACTGTTGCGCCTTTAGTTTCACCGGATCCAGCGCCGGTAAGCCCCAGTTTTGCCCGGTTTCCGCCCATGGGTCGGGTGGCGCGCCGACCTTAGCGGTTTGGCTATAAAGTGCTTTATTAGTGAGGTATTCGTTGGAGTCTTCGGCGCAGCCAACCGCTAAATCATTCACCAGTCCCACAGACATTCCTGCAGCTTTGGCACTGTGCTGACACTGCGCCAATTGTGCAAACGCTTGCCACTGCATAAAGCACTGAAATGGGTCGTCTTGCAGTGTTTGTAGCTGTTGCTGTTTCTCCTGACAAAAGCGCTGATAGTCACTTTGCCACAGCTCAGACTTTTGCTGCAGTTGCTGCCAAACCTCACGTAAGCGCGATAGTTTCTGCTCTATCGCCGCGGTCATATCAAGGTAATCACCATCTTGTTTTGGCGCTTCAGCAAAATCATACTCAAGGTCGTAACGCTCACAAATAAGCTCCACCGAAACGTATAAAGGGTGAAGTAAACGTCTGTCGTTGGGGCTGTAGGGGCTGGCTCTTTCGGGCTGTGATAAAAACAATAAATGCAGTGGGTTTAATAAGATGTAATCCACTTGCCGTGTCGCCGCGGCTTCAATGAGCTGCCGCAACTCGTAAAAATCGGCACAGGCTTTATTACCACTCGGTTGTAGGGTGTAGAGTTGCACAGACAACCCCAGCAAGCGGGCGTTTGGCTCGAGTGGATCAAAACACTGAGCGGGGCTTACCCACAACTCGGTACTATGGCTTTCACCTGCCGCGATAACCTCTGCTTGATAATAGCCAATAGGCAAATCCGCAATTGGAACGTCTAATTGCAGGTAGTCGCACCCTTCATAGTGGTAGTGACCAGTGATGGCGGCATCCTTGATTTGCCCTTGGTAATGGTACTGTAATGCCGCAACCTGCAACTCAATGTGTTGCAACCTTGAGTCAGCAGGTAAGCGAATGGTCAGGCAAGGCGAAATTTGAGAGACTATGGTTACGCTTTCAACTAGCTGCTGCCATTTGGCAATATCCAGTTGATAATTAAGCTCGGTTAAGACGTTTTCATCTTGCCAGTTAATCCCGCATTCGCTCAGCACCTGTTGGCGAGTTTGCTGCTCAAAGGTATGGTGGTGGCCATTGTAATCCTGAAACTCATAGCCCACTCCATATAGGTATAGCAATTGCGCCAGTTTATCCATTGCGTCAGTTACCCTCGCATGGTTGAAACAACACTGTTGTCTTCACCAAAGCCATTAGGTACGTAATCATCCGCTTGATGGTCATTATCCCAAATTTGACCATCTATTAAATAACGAAAGTGAAATTGTTTGTCTGTCTCAAGGCGGTGTTTCAGTTTAAACACACTGTCTTTTTTTACAAACTTCATGCTTTGCGGCTGCCAATCAGTAAAGTCGCCAACCAGCTCTACTTTCTTCGCCTTGGGATGAGAAAATGAAAAGGTTACTTCCGCTTCGTTTTTGGTTTTAAAAAATCGTTTGGTGAGCATAATAACTCCCGTCTACCCTATGTGGATCCAAGTTTCACAGTGCCATCCGCTAAACTGCAAACGTGGGCTACCTGTGCACGATTTTCGGTAACTGTTACTCTCGTCACAGACATTGCGTTCTGAGCGTTTTAGTCTGCGCTGAAAAAGTGAACACCACCTAGTACAACAAACAATTATTGAAATTGTATTACAGTGCTACTTTGGTGCATTGCTGCACTGCTTTGGCGCAAGAGAAATAGGAAAATCAGCCGTTTCAGCTTGCTATGTATTCCTTGCAATCACTGAGCCAATCAAATCAAAGAAGATAGGAAAAAAATTAGTTGAGAAGTGTTCTCATGTAAAGTGAATTTAACTAAAGATTGATCTAGTGCAGATTTTGGCTATCGAGGCCTAGAAATAGCCGCAATTTGATTGTTGCAAAGCACGCTAACAACCCTTGAAACCGAGCATTAACAGTTTTAGTGTGTTTGCTAGTATGCGGTTGCCAGATTTGATAACTACTATAAATCAAACCTGACAGGATAAGTTCTGGCATGGTCGCATTAAAGCCGGTTTATTTAATAAAGTAGCCCACCGGGTGCCAGCCATCGGGCTGTTTAGCCAGCGTTAGCATTTCGGTGGCATCTTGCTTATTTTTAAACTCAGTTTGATATTGAATAATAAGGTAATCGCCATCTGGCACACCGGGTAATTGAGAGTGCTTTTCAACACGGGTTTGCTGGCGTTTGATGGCTTCGCCTAAAGGCATACGCACACTGTTTAATGCTTGCTGCCATTGCGATTTACTCACTTGGGATTGAAACAAGGTGCCGCTTTGTTGCCAACTTTGGCCGTAATTACCCGCATCCACGACGCTCAACCATTGCTCAGCCACTTGCTCACCAGACTCATTCGCCGCGCTTGCCGTCAGGGCAACACACCATAGTAAAGAGGCTAATAACTTTTTCATTTTATCTCCCTGAGTATAGGTTGGCGCACAACATAATCACCAAGTTAACAGACAGTCTTACAGTATTGCTTAGCGCGCAAGTTAACAACAATGAAGTGCTGTTTTTTTAGCCTGCTTTGCCAGTATTAACGAATAGACATTCAGGGGCGAGCTGTTAACGCGTAAACTTGGTTTCCAAAATCACCGATGACTTAGTCCGTTCAATCCCCTCTAGGTTGCCAATTTCATCCAGCAGATGACTCAGTTGTTCGAGGTTTTGTGCCTCCACAATGGCAATGAGGTCATACTCGCCGCTAATGGCGTACAGCGCCGAAACATTGGGCAACTGTTGCAAGGCAATGTTGGCTTTGGCAGTGAGCTTTTGCTTCACCTTTATCGACACATGCGCAGAAACCAAGTTGTCCATATATTGCTCGGCAAACTCGACCCGGTAGCCTTTAATAATGCCATTTTGTTCCAGTTTGGTGATGCGGTTTTGTACCGTGGTTCGCGAAACATTGAGCTTTCTGGCCAGCTCAGAAATACTCTCACGGGCGTTATTACGTAGCAGCGCTATCAACTTTTCATCTTGAGAACTTAACACTTTGCACTTTTATTTAGTTAATTTGACATAAATACTAGCAAATATGTGAAATATTGCACTGCAAATTTACTTAAAACCACGCAATAATGGCTACATAATAAGTTGATTAAAGCGCGTAAAAGCAAGTCTTACTGTTTTGGTAAGGGCAATTGCGAGCTGAAAAAGAATTAGGAGATGCGTCATGCAAGTCAATCGCGAACTATTTAATGAAGTCATGGTTCCCAACTATAATCCATCTGCAGTGATCCCAGTGAAGGGTCAAGGCTCTCGAGTTTGGGATCAAAATGGTAAAGAGTTTATCGATTTTGCCGGTGGTATTGCCGTGAACTGTTTGGGTCATTGCCACCCTGCTCTCGTTGGCGCATTAAAAGAACAAGGTGAAAAGCTGTGGCACTTGTCGAACGTGATGACCAATGAGCCGGCGTTGCGTTTAGCAAAAAAATTAACTGACGCCACCTTTGCAGAGAAAGTCTATTTTGCTAACTCTGGTGCCGAAGCTAACGAAGCGGCACTAAAGCTAGCTCGTCGCTGGGCGCTGGATAAATTCGGGGCAGAAAAAACTGAAATCATTGCGTTTAACAAAGGCTTCCATGGTCGTACTTTCTTCACTGTAACCGTGGGCGGCCAAGCGGCGTACTCTGATGGTTTTGGTCCAAAACCTGCGGATGTTACTCACCTTGACTACAATGACTTAGCAGCATTTGAACAAGCCATTTCAGATAAAACCTGCGCGGTAATGATGGAACCACTGCAAGGTGAAGGCGGTATTATTTCACCACAAGGTGAGTTTGTTCAGGCCGTGCGCGAGCTGTGTGACAAACACAATGCCCTATTGATTTTTGATGAAGTACAAACCGGTGTTGGCCGTACAGGCGAGCTTTATGCTTATCAAGGTTTAGGTGTTACACCTGATATTATGACCAGTGCCAAAGCCCTAGGTGGCGGCTTCCCTATCGGCGCCATGCTGACTACCACAGAAATTGCACAACACCTAAAAGTGGGCACCCATGGTTCAACTTACGGTGGTAACCCACTGGCGTGTGCGGTAGCCGAAGCGGCTTTCGATACTGTTAACACTGAGTCAGTATTAGCGGGTGTAAAAGCCAAAGAGCAGTTATTCCGCGACGGCTTAAACGCCATCAACGACAAATACCAAGTCTTCGCAGAAGTGCGTGGTAAAGGCCTATTGCTAGGCGCAGTACTCAACGAAAAATTTGCCGGTCGTGCCCGCGACTTCTTGGTAGCCAGCACCGAACACGGCTTAATGTCGTTGGTAGCAGGTGCCGATGTAGTGCGCTTTACTCCGTCTTTGGTGATCACCGATGAAGAGATCCAAGAAGGCCTAGCACGCTTTGAAAAAGCAGTGGCTGCGGTAGTCAACGGTTAAGGAGTGAGGAGCTTGCTCCTCTCAAGCACATGCTAGTATTAAGACCAATTCAAGAAACTGATTTTGCAGCACTCAAAGCCATCGCCATTGAGTCAGGCCACGGCTTTACTTCATTGCCGGTTGACGATGAACTGTTGTCAAATAAAATCAGTCGCTCAGTAGACAGCTTCAATAAAGCGGTAAAGCAACCTTTTGACGAAGGCTATTTGTTTGTCCTTGAGGACAGCACCAGCGGAGAAATCGTTGGCACTACCGGCATTGAAGCAGCCGTCGGTATGTCGGTGCCACTGTACCACTACCATATGGGTAAAACAGTGCACCACTCAAGTACGCTTGGGGTATACAACACGGTCGATATTCTATCGATGTGTAATGATTACACCGGTTGCTCTGAAATCTGCACCTTGTTTTTACGTGAAGGACACCGCCAAGGCTTCGCTGGCCGCTTTTTATCACGCAGTCGTTTTTTATTTATGGCTGAGCATGCTGAACGCTTTAGTGAAACCGTGATTGCTGAAATGCGTGGCGTCAGTGACGAACACGGTCACTCGCCATTTTGGCAATGGTTGCAAGAGCACTTTTTCAGTATTGAGTTTCCGCAAGCAGATCACTTAGTTGGCCTCGGGGACAAAGTATTTATTTGTGAACTTATGCCCAAGTATCCCATCTATGCAAACTTACTAAGTCCTGAAGCACAAGCCGTAATTGGCCATGTGCACGAAAAAACTAAGCCTGCTTTGCGTTTATTGCAAAAAGAAGGGTTTGAACACCGCGGTTATGTCGATTTGTTCGATGCCGGCCCCACGGTGGAAGCCAGACTCGACAACATTCGCACCGTCCGAGAATCGTTCAAAGGCGAGGTGGAAATTGTCGATAGCGTACCTGAAGGTTTGCCAAGCCTAGCCATTTCCAATGGTCGGTTACAAGCGTTTCGAGCAACCTTTACCTCTCAGGCCTACCTGTGTGAGGCGGAAGAGAAAATTCAATTAACCACTGAGACCGCAGCCGCATTAGAAGTAGCTGCAGGCGATCTTATCAGTGCGTTTAAACTTTAAATTCAATGTCGTGCTAACATTTAACAAACTGTCGCCAAGACAACTAATTAGGAAACCATTATGCACAACAACGTAGATACACTATTTCAACACCTTTGGGACAACTATCTAGAGGTAACGCCGTCGGCGGTGAAAGTTCATGAGCTGTTAGGTTCAACGCAAAAAGACGATATCATTAACGACCATATCGCATTGCGTACTTTCAATATCGAAAAAGTGGGATTAGAGAAACTGGCTGCGCACTTTAAAGCCGTTGGCTATAAAGAGTGTGGAGAGTATCACTTTGAAGCCAAAAAACTCTACGCTAAGCACTTTGAGCACCAAGATCCAACTAAGCCTAAGGTATTTATTTCGGAATTATTGGTCGACCAATTCTCAGAAGAATTGCAAGCCATTGTCAAAGACATGGTGGATCAAATCGACGAGTCAGCCATCACTGCCGAAAACTTCTTGTATTCAGGTACTCACTGGCAAGTGTCTCATGAGACCTATAAAAAACTGCTTGCTGAAAGTGAGTATGCAGCTTGGATGTCGGCGTGGGGTTACCGTGCTAACCACTTCACAGTGAGCATCAATTACCTGAAAAAGTTCGAGACCATCGAAGCCGTTAACCAAGCATTAAAAGAGAATGGCTTTGAACTAAATAGTTCTGGTGGCGAAATCAAAGGCTCTCCAGAGGTGCTATTAGAGCAGTCTTCGACTCTTGCTGATCACCAAAAAGTGAACTTCACTGACGGTGAGTTTAGCATTCCAAGCTGTTTCTATGAGTTTGCATTACGCTATAACAAACCTGACGGTGAAGTGTACACCGGCTTTGTTGCAGCTTCTGCCGACAAGATTTTTGAAAGTACCAATGCCAGATAATGTATTGGCATTCCCCTTGTGCGTTATCTAATACCAATTCGCTTAATTAAGTGGTCTATTTGAGGCGAGAAAGTTCTGTCGATAACAAGGCAAAAATTTTGCTATTTAGTTGTTCTAAATAAGAAATTTTTAACGCAGTTAGCGTCGAATTTGCTCCCTCAAATTGAGCAAGTATTAATGTGGATTGGTATCAGCACTTTGCCCAAATTGTAAAGCAGCCTTAGGCTGCTTTTTTTATTCCGCCAAGTTGCTATTGCAGCCGGATCTGCTGACAAATTTCAGGCAATGTCTCGGCATTCAAACCGGGCATATAATGTTTTAGCTTAGCTAGGCTATGCGCTCTGGTTGTAGATTCCGCTGGGTTCATCACCTTATTAATCCAGGGCACAAAATAAGACACACGAGAATACACTTCACGGCTTTGATACTTTTCCGATGGCCCACCGCCATAGCGTGAGCTTACCCCTAACAGCCAAAAGTCATCATCGCGGGTAATAAACGCAGGGCCACCACTGTCACCGCCCCCGGAGATCCCCTCCAGTTCTAGCGCTTGATCGCCGCTATCAAAGCGAAACCAAAGCAGCGGCCCATCAGCTCGGTCGACCTGGTTTTGCGCCTTTCTAAGCACCCCTTTATTGGCATAGTTATCGGTGGTAATGCCGGTTTTACCATTGCCAGTGCCCCCTCTTCCGATAAGCGTGGCAATTAAGCCCGTTTCACTTTGTTCTTGGAAGAGCTTAGCGGGTTTTATATCGGTGATCGGGGACTGTAATTCAACTAAAGCAATATCGTGACTGACACCCGGCGTGTGTCCCGGATGAATATATAGCTGCTTCACCGCAACACGCTGCTCTCCTACGGCAATCCTAATTCCGGGTTCTAAACAAAAGGTAGTGTGAGCTGCCGTTAACAACCACCTTGGCGAAATTAACACACCATGGGCACCATCGACATAGAACGTCGCTAGCGCAGGAAATTCATCCAGGCTTGCAAGGTAACGCTCTGGTGCAACGTCGTGGCGGATTATAATGCCATGGCTGTTATGGCTAATTACCAGTAATAACAGCGCAACAAGTGATTTTAATTGCATGGTTTTAGTTAGCATTGCCAAGGCTTGAATGACTGACATAAGGCGTTTATTCCTTTGAATTTATTTCCTAGCTTATGAAGGAGCATTGAGGCGCTCCTCAGTAAATTGATATGATAGGTTTTTATCCTAAGATGGCAAACATTGATAATGCGCAAAACTGACAAAAAAACCGATAAACAACTGCGCCAAGCCCTGACTCAAGTGTGTGACATGGCACTTGAGCATGTGTCTGGTTTTCAATGGTTAACCCATCAAGTGACCTACCCACGGGTCGACGACACCTTAAAAGTAACCTGTGTGTTTGACACCAACGAACAGTTGCAAACCTACCTTAACTCAGAGCAAGCGAGTTTTCTAGCTAATGCAATACAGTTTGAACTGAGCAGCATTGGCGTGAAGATAAAGGCCAAGCACGGTATCCATTACGACAGTGAAGAAGAGTGCAACAAACACCACAATGGCAATTGGGCAAAACGCCTAAGCTAATTGCACCATCATTGCTTTGCTCGCAGACAAGGGTAATTTGCTGTGCTAGGTTAAAACAAATAAATAAAACTGACATATGGATGTCAAGGTTTAGCCCTAGAGTGTAGTTTGGGCTCACTCAAAAGCATTCAGCGTCTATGATTTGCTAGCGCGTTTAGTTTAGGCAAGCGCTCTAACGCCATTAAAGGAGTTATCATGACTGCTCACGTTTCACCTATTGCGCCATTACAACGGCAGTTAAGTGTTAAGCCACCCATGCAACACCCAGCCATGGACTCAAAAAAGCACTACAAGCAAGAACTAAAATATTGGCAAACTCAGCTGTTGCACACTCAGCAAGCCTACTACCATCAAGGCCGCAGAGCCATCATCGTATTTGAAGGCTGGGATGCCAGTGGTAAAGGCGGTGCCATTCGCCGCATGACGGAAAAACTCGACCCTCGAGGCTTTACCGTTTACCCCATTGCCGCCCCCGACCCTATAGAGCAAGGGCGCCACTACCTTTACCGCTTTCAAACCAAGCTACCCGCGCCTGGCACCATGACCATTTTCGACCGCTCATACTATGGCCGCGTCTTAGTTGAGCGTGTAGAAGGCTTTGCCAGCGAGAGCCAATGGCAACGAGCCTATCAAGAAATTAATGAGTTTGAGCGTTTGCTGGTGGATGACGATGTGAAAATCATCAAGCTGTTTATGCACATTTCCGATCAAGAGCAGCTAAAACGCTTTTCTGAACGATTGAATAACCCCTATAAGCGCTGGAAGCTCACCGAAGAAGATATACGTAACCGCGGCAAGCGAGAACAGTATGAGCAAGCTATTGATGATATGTTTGCGCAAACCGACACCCACCTTGCCCCATGGCACTTAGTGCTCGCTGAGCATAAATGGTATGCCCGAGTGGAGGTTTTGAAAACCGTGGTAAACGCGCTCAGCGAAGGGGTCAATACGGCCCCGCCGGCAATTGACCAAGATTTAGTGACACTTGCCAAGTCGCAACTTGGTATCGTTCATAAGGAGGACTAAGCAATGACCCGACAACAGCAGCTCGAGAACTATTTTAATGAACGCGAAGGCTTGGCTGCAGCAAGCCAAAGTACCAAGTTTGATAAAATGCGCCTCAGCCCTTTTCGGTTTTTCCGAGGCAGCGCCGCACTCATGTACCAAGACTTAGCTGATAACACCCTAGTGTTGCCTGAGCCACTTACCGAACTGCCACTCACCTACATTATGGGCGATTGCCACACGGGTAATTTTGGCTTTCATAGCGAAGAAGGAAGCCATGGCGACAGCCTCATTTTTGAGCCCAATGATTTTGATGATGCTTGTGTCGGTCACGCCGTGTGGGATTTATTTCGCTACTTGGTGAGCCTCCCTCTCACGCAACTTGAAGGGGCCAGACTGCAAGAATCCGCCACCGACGTTAAAGACAAAAGCAAGCCTTTGGTGAGCAAAGAGCAAGTGTCGCAAGCGCAGTTTGATTTTGTCAATCACTACCTCAGAGCTTGCCAACAATCACTAGACTACCAAGTCGACAGCAACACTGGATTATTAAGCTTTGATGATAACCATATTCTCCATAAGCGCTGGCAAAAAGGCTTGCAACGTATGGCTGGCGGCGCAGCTTTTACCATTAAAAGCACCTTGGCGAAAGAAATTGATTTAAGCCAAAAACCACTGCGCTTTCGTGAAGACAAATTAAAATTTAAGCGCCTTGACCCCGATGTGGAAGAAAACTTAATTCATCATTTTGCACCCTATGTTGATGATGCCATTTTAGATTGTGTCGAGCGCGTTGATCAGGGCACCGGATCGCTGCATCTAAACCGCTACTATCTGTTAGTGGGGCCTGCGCAACAAAAACCCACCAAGGATATTTTGCCGCTGTGTCATATCGTTGAGATCAAGCAACAACAGTTGGCTTCGCCGCTGGCGTTTTTTTCTGATCTTAGCCCCATTAATCGCCTCGACCCGGCTCACTTAACGGTGAACAGCCAACGCAAAATGCAGCGTCGTCCTGATCTGATCCTCGACAACGCCCTGTGGCAAGGTGCACATTGGTTGGTGCGTTCCCGTCATCATGCGCGCGTGGGCATAGATCCTGAGGACATTACCACGGGTAAACGAGCAGCGAAAAAATCTGGCTTTAGTCAATATGCTCAAGCTTGCGGTGAAGCCCTAGCGTTGTCACACATGCGCGCAGACAGGCGCTCGCTGCATTTTCAAGCGAGCTGTGTTGAAACCCTGCCAAATTTAACCGATGAGTTGGTCAAGCTTGCTCAGAGTTACAGTGACCAAGTGATTGCCGATTGGCAGTGGTTTTGTCAGCAGCAACCTGAGCAGCCAGCCTAGAGGATGAACTGAGCAGGGTTATGTTGCTGATCGCTGCTCATCTTCCTCGCTTTGTTTCACTTTCGCAATGTCATAAATGGCGCCATCTTCGGCAATTATTAACTCACCGCTGTAGTGACTTTTTGCTTCTGCAATTAAGGGTTGTAAGCTACCTGGGCCATGATAGCGAACACTGAAATGGGTTAACGCCAATCGCGGGATACGTGTGTGCTCGGCAAATTGCGCCACTCTTTTGGCATCACTGTGGCCGGTGTGAAAGCCCACCTGATGCAAGTCGGCGGTTGTGAAGGTGGCCTCATGGACCAGCAAGTCGATGTTATCAACGTGGTTGCTCAGCAGCGCTGGCTTTTCGTTGTCGCCACAAATAATCACCACTCGGGGGCGCCAGCTATAAAAAGTGTATTGCTGTGCATACAGCCGTTGACCTTGATACTCAACATCATGGCCTTTTTGCAACGCATTAAAGTGACTGCCACTGGCTATGCCTTGTTGTTTGAGCTTTGCAAGACGCAGCTTTCTGGGAATATTACGCTCGGTAAACTTAAAACCAACACTGGCCACACGGTGTTTCAGGACGATCATCTCTACTTTAGCAACGCTTAACTCAATGTCATCAGAGAGGTGTTCAAGGGCCTCTGTGATTAAATCAAAACCCAGTTTCACTTGCGTCAAACTAAAACAGTGCATGACAAACGCAATCACCGCTTGTGGTGCAATTAACCTCAGGGGCTGGGTTCTGCCGTTCATCGCCATCGACGACAACAGCCCAGGTAAACCATAGCAATGGTCGCCATGTAAGTGACTAATACAAATGGCTTCAAGGTGATGTAATGACAAATTACTGTGCAAAAGCGCATGTTGTGTGCCCTCGGCACAATCCACCAACAGCCAGGCTTTAGTGGTATCAAAGCTTACCGCCGTAGCCGACATGTTTCTTTGTTTGGATGGACTACCAGAAGAAGTGCCTAAGAAATGTACTTTCACTGCAAAACCATTTACATTCATATTATCTCACTGAATTGTAGCGAATAACGCCAATGTATGTGAACTACTCAATGCGCTATCTAGCGAATAGTATGGCCATCAAAGGAGCCGATGATGAATATTAAACAGTCCGAAAGCCAAGTATTAGTTGTCGATATTCAAGAAAAATTCCGACCCCATATTGCAGCGTTTCACGATGTTGAGGAGCGCGTTAAGATTTTACTTCAAGCGGCCACTACCCTTGCTATCCCCGCCGTGATATTTGAGCAGTATCCGCAAGGCTTAGGTCACACTGCCACCAGCCTGTTGTCTTTTGACTTGCCCGTGGTTGAAAAAACCGTATTTAGTGCCTATGAAAGTAGTGAGTGCCGCGAAGCAGTGCAACGCTCAGAGCGAGACACTGTGATAGTGGTAGGACTAGAAAGCCACATTTGTGTGCAGCAGACCGTGAACGATTTATTGGCAGATAATTTTAATGTAGTACTGGTAGCAGATGGCATTTGTGCTCGAAATTCAAAACACAGTGACTGGGCACTGTCGCAAATGCAAGCCGATGGCGCACGGGTGCTTAGTGTCGAGTCCATTTTATTTCAGTGGCTAAAATCCGCTAAGCATGAAGACTTTAAGGCGATTTCCGCATTGATTAAGTGATCCTGTGTTACTTGATTGGCGTAAAGCAATAACGAGGTGAACAATGAAAAACGAATTAGACAGCAAGTTTCTATTGGCCGTGTTCGAGCATATTCAAAACCATGGCGAAGTGACTGAAGAAGGCAAAATGTACCAAGGCGTAACGGCGTATGCCGACCCCGACGGTTACACCATTTATCTGCAAGGCAGCGGCGTGTTGCTGCGCTCGGGGTTTCATAATACCTATCACTTGGATTATGAACACGACAACTTAAAAGACAGCTTTATTAAAAAGCTTGAGTTTATTTACAAAGAGGCGAATGAGTAGTTTATATCCTAGAACCTCCGTTGGTCGTCGTCCGCGGCGACCTCGAGCTGAATCGAAACAAACACGCCATTACATTGACCGCGTCATCACAGAGCTACTGCAGCAGCCGCATAAACTGTCTATCATCAAAGCCAACTGCGAATATTACCGCCAGCAAAGCTACTTAAAACGTGGCTTTTTGTTGGCCATAGAGCGCTTTGATTGGGTTTTTGCGGTAGACGATGACGTTGAACGCATCTGCCAGCAAATTTTAGCCGATGATTACATTGGCAAGCGCTTGCGCCGCTACCCACTGTTGTACAAAGGGGTGTTAGATGATTAACTTGGTCTGGCTTAAGCGAGATCTTAGAGTGAGCGACCATCGTCCACTTTATGAAGCCAGCCGAAATGGTCTACCTACCCTAGTATTGTATGTGATTGAACCGCCCTATTGGCAGCTAGCCGACAGCAGTGCACGGCAATTTCAATTTATTGCCAGCTCTTTGTTGTGCCTTGCCAAGCAGTTACAGGCATTAAGTGGCACCCTCACGGTACGCCAAGGCGATGTTGTGGAGGTTTTCAATAAAATTCACCAGCACATTGCCGTGGCACATGTTTTTTGCCATCAAGAAACCGGCAATACTTGGACCTATGAGCGCGATAAAAAAGTGCTTAAGTGGTGTCGTGAGCAGAATGTTGCTTATCATGAGTATCGCCAACAAGCGGTGTTTCGCGGCTCGGTTGACCGCGACCAATGGCAGCAACTCGCCGATAGGTGGCTGTTTAGCGAGCCTTACCCTAGCCCACGGATAAGCCCCTTACTGTCGCAGCACAGTGGCTTAGAGTTACTAGAGCACTACCCAGGTAATGATGACTGCTGGGCCAAAAGCCCTCAGCGTGGCGGGTTGGATGCTGCCGAACACACCCTTAACAGCTTTTTTGAGCAACGTATTAACCAGTATTTATTCGGTATTTCCAGTCCGGTAAAGTCGCCTAGCGCAAGCTCGCGATTAAGTCCGTATTTGGCCTATGGAGTACTGAGTTTACGCCAAGTGATACAACAAGCGGCGGCGCTTGAATGCGACAACAAACGCAACAAGAGCGGGTTTTTATCGCGGCTTTTTTGGCATAGCCATTTTGTACAAAAACTTGAAACGGAGCCGGCGTATTGCGAACACGCGGTGCACTCCTCACTGTTACAAATGCGCGCCGCAGAGTTTGATGAAGACAAATTCCAGCGCTGGAGTACAGGCACCACTGGCGTGCCCTTTGTCGATGCCTGTATTCGCATGCTGATTAACAGCGGCTGGATAAACTTTCGTATGCGTGCCATGTTAATGGCCTACGCCAGCTATCATTTGTGGTTAGATTGGCCTAAACCCGCCGCTCGCTTAGCGGCTTTGTTTGTTGATTATGAACCGGGGATCCACTATCCCCAAGTGCAAATGCAATCGGGCACCACGGGTATAAACCCATTTCGTATTTACAATCCGGTGAGCCAAGGTGAAAAATACGACCCCGATGGCGCGTTTATTCGCCGCTATGTTCCTGAACTAGATCATGTGCCCGATCATTACATCCATACTCCTTGGTTGTACCCAGGCTTAAAAGAAGACCGCTACTACTTGTTACCCACGCCGCCGGAAGAAGCCGCTAGAGAGGCAAAACAGCGTATTGGCGATTTCTACAAACAGCATGTCGACCAGTCCGAAACCAAGCGCGTGGTGAAGGTGCATGCCTCACGTAAACGTCGCCCCCGCAACAAGAAAACCTCTAACAAGCGCGATGATAAACAACTGAACCTGTTTTAACTTTGCCTTTATTGGCATATGTTACTTGCCCTAAAAACAGGACAAATAGCCGCTTTAACATGATCTCTTAGGCAAAAAGTGGTAAGGTTTCGGCATTTTTTGGAACTGAGAAAAAAGCTATGTCAAATGCTGTAGAGACGCAAGCTGATAATCAGGAGCCGCAGCAGCCAAAAGGTGGATTATTTAACCGCTTTTTAGCTACTGTTGAGTTTCTTGGGAACATGCTTCCCCACCCTATCACCTTATTTGCAATGTTTTGTATTGCCATTGTGGTATTCAGTGGCATTGCCGACTGGATGGGCCTGTCGGCCATCGACCCTCGCCCTGAGGGAGCCGCTGGACGCGACCCTGATGGTGTCATTGAAGTTGTAAGCCTGTTAAGTGCAGAGGGCCTACAACGCATTGTAACCGGTTTGGTTACTAACTTTACTGGCTTTGCGCCGCTTGGCACCGTATTGGTTGCCTTGCTGGGTGTGAGCGTTGCCGAGCATTCTGGCCTACTCTCTGCGGCCATGCGTGGCATGGTGATGGGCGCTTCTAAGCGTTTGGTTACCTTTATGGTGGTGTTTGCTGCTATTTTATCTAATACCGCCTCAGAGTTAGGTTACGTGGTGCTGATCCCGCTTGCGGCGATGATTTTCCATAGCCTAGGAAGACACCCACTGGCTGGTCTTGCCGCCGCGTTTGCCGGTGTTTCTGGTGGTTACAGTGCCAACTTGCTGTTAGGCACCATTGACCCGCTATTAGCCGGTATCACCACACCTGCAGCGCAAATGATCGACCCCACTTATCAGGTAGGCCCAGAAGCAAACTGGTACTTCATGATGATCTCGGTGTTTTTAATTGCCACAGTAGGTACCCTTGTTACTGAGAAAATTGTTGAGCCACGCCTTGGCAAATACAACCCAGATGAAGCCAGCATTGATCTTAACGACAACAACATTGAAAAACTTACCGCCACAGAAAAGTCTGGTCTAAAATGGGCCGGTGTGGCCTTGCTGGTTATGTGTGCCATCTTAGCCTACACCATAGTGCCAGAAGACGGTATTTTGCGTCATCCAGAAACCGGTGAAGTAGCCGGCTCGCCGTTCCTTAAAGGCATTGTGGTATTTATTTTTGTGACCTTTGCCATCCCAGGCTTTGTTTATGGCCGCGTTGTTGGCACCATGAAAAACGACCGCGATGTCATTGATGCCATGAGTAAAAGCATGGGCTCGATGGGCATGTACATTGTGCTGGTCTTCTTTGCGGCGCAGTTTGTAGCCTTCTTTAAGTGGACCAACCTAGGTACTATTTTAGCCATTAATGGCGCAGCATTACTGCAAGCGCTGAACTTAACGGGCCCAGAAGTATTTGTGCTGTTTATTTTAATGTGCGCCATGGTGAACTTAAGCTTAGGCTCTTCATCAGCGCAATGGGCGGTTACCGCACCAATTTTTGTGCCTATGCTAATGTTGATTGGCTATGCCCCAGAAACCATTCAAGCGGCGTACAGAATTGGCGACTCAGTCACCAACCTCATTACCCCCATGATGAGTTACTTCGGCTTGATACTGGCGGTGGCCACCAAGTACAAAAAAGACATGGGCATAGGGACGCTTGTTGCTACTATGCTGCCGTATAGCATGTTCTTCTTTATTGGCTGGGTATTGCTGTTTTATGTTTGGGTGTTTGGTTTAGGCTTACCTGTAGGACCTAACTCGCCAATTTATTACAACCCATAGCCTGACTATGAAATTATCTAAATGCCAGCTTTTGCTGGCATTTTTTATTTGAGAAATCCGCCACTGTCACCTAAGGTTGAATAGGACACAGCAAAGAAGGAGCCTACTTTCAGCCATTTCACACTACCGCCGCTCTTTTTTAACTGTTTTCCTTGTGGTAGTTGTGACCTAACATTAGGTGAACTATGTATACACTCTTTTATTATCCCGACAGCGCAAGCCTAGCCCCGCACATACTCCTTGAAATGATTGGAGCGCCTTATCAACTGGAACTGGTGGATATCGCCAAAAACGTTCATCGCAGCAGTCAATATTTACAACTCAGTCCGGCTGGACAGGTCCCCGCTCTGGTGGATAATGACTTTACCCTCTTTGACAGTGCCGCCATTTCACAATACCTCTGTGAAAAGCACCCAGATAAACAACTGCTTCCCGCTGAAAAGCAGCAGCGAGCCCAGAGCATTCAGTGGCTTCATTTTATGAATGCCACAATTCAAAGTGACTTGTTGATGTACATGTATCCCGAGCGCCACACCCAAAGTGCCCTAATGTACGATGACCTGATCCGCTCACAACAAACTCGCCTAGAAGAAGCCTTTTTGGTCATTAATAAGCACCTTGGTGACAACCACTACTTCTTCGCCGAACAATTTACCCTCTGCGACAGCTACTTATATATGCTGATCACACGCGCCAAAGCATTAATTGATAAAACCCCATCATTAAAAAACTTAAAACGCTATTCACGGCAGTTATCCGCCATGCCAGCCATTGGAAAGGTGCTAGAAATGGCTGAAGCCTAGCAACATGGCGTTGAAAACAGGTTAGTAATGAAATAACTGCTCTGCGCTATGCTGTTAAGCCCTATCACATAAGTGTGTTTGTACGCCTTGCAAGCACACCTAACTGCTTTGCTACTACCTCCATTTGCACTAGCTTTATGATAACATTGACGTTTGTACCAGCAGCCAAACCAAGTTATGTCCATTCTAAGTCGTTACCAAGATGAGCTTGCCAATAAAAATTTAACCCCAGATCCTGCTCAACGTGAGGCCATTCTGGCCTTAGATGCGCTGTCTCTTGCTTTGGCCAAAGGCCAACACAGTAAAGGCATTTACTTTTATGGGCCTGTTGGTCGCGGTAAAACCATGCTCATGGACTGGTTTTATCAATCGACGCCAGTGACAACCAAGAAACGGTTGCACTTTCATCACTTTATGCAGCAGGTGCACAAGGAATTAAATCAAATTCAAGGGGTGAGAGATCCGCTAAATCTGGTTGCCAAAAATTGGGCAGAAACCACCTCACTGCTGTGTTTTGACGAGTTTTTTGTCACCGATATTGGTGACGCCATTATCATGGCACGGCTATTCGACGCCTTGTTTGCCCAAAGGGTAACCTTGGTTGCCACGTCAAATTGTCATCCAACTGAGTTATACAAAGACGGCCTACACCGAGACCGCTTTGAACCCACCATCGAGCTATTAATGCAGTATTGCCAAATAATAAGTGTAAGTGGTGAGACCGACCATAGGTTGCATAAGGCCAGTGGCGCTAAGCATTACTACATCGACCAGCAACAGGCCTTTTGGCATGCTTTTGCTCAGGCAGGTGGCGAGATAAAAACCACCACCCTTAACATTAATAATCGCCCTATTACCGCCCTGGGTGGCAACGACAATATTATTTGTTTTGACTTTATGACGCTGTGCTCAAGCCCACGAGCAACCGCAGACTACATTGAACTGGCACAGCATTACCAAGCGATATTTCTCGCCAATGTGCCCACCCTAGGTGTGCTTGACGATAGTAAATCCCTGGCTCAAGGCACAGAAGAAGGCTATATCCGCCCGGATGACCCAAGTTTAAACAAAATAGGCGATGACGAAGCAAGACGCCTAATCGCACTCATCGATGAGTGTTATGAAGCTAAAGTATTAGTGGTGTTCCTAGCAGAAGCCGCAATCACAGACATTTACCAAGGCGAGCAATTAGAGTTCGCTTTTGCTCGCTGTATTAGCCGCGTGACTGAAATGCAAAGCTGGGTTCTTTAAAGCGGGTGGTGTTTAGCTCTATATGTTAGCCTAGTGCTTATCTGCTGCATATGAGCTGCCAGTCGAGTTTGTGCCATAAGCAGCCATTAATAATGCCAAAATAATCGACACATAATAGCTGGTGAAACTGAGCGAACAAGGAACGTGAGACCAAGGTTAGAGCTCCACCTTGATAGACTTTTAGTTACCGGCTACACCTACAGTTGAAATATAAATCAACAAGATACCAAATAGAAAAGAACCGAAGCCCGCAGGCCTGAATGTACTTTTAAATTTGTGAGCAGACCAAATAGCAAATTTTCTGTGTTTGGCTGAGCCTGTAATAATAAGCCCTAACCCAATGGTGATAAGTAAACACCCAATTCCAAATACTAGCTGTGGATACAGTGTCGAATTGCTAAAAAGGACAAACCCAAACCCTGCAATTAGGCGAGATATAACCTCAAACCAGTGGAAATATGGCTTTTTACTGAATTCAATTATGCCATTTGACCAGTAATTTGGACTAACGATCATAATTAAACTTAAACACATCATTAGTATGCCAAACGCCGCTATGAAATACATCGAAATCTCCTTGGCAACTAATGCCCTTTTAAGCGGCAAATTACAGTTGGCTAAAATAAGTGAGGGCACGAACGAAAAGCCAACTGTAATTTGCCGACTTGAAAACTTTTTTATGTTACTGTATCAACCATTTTTTTATTTGATATTTTTAATGCTGAAACAACAATGCAGCCTGTAATTACTACAGCAATTAAATCCAACCAATCAAAGACACCTGTTCCTAAAATTGGCTGAATTACCTCGTATATTACACAACCAACCACTACCCAAAATGCTGAGGTCGGTGCTTTTTTGAAAGACTCTTTTGATAACCCGATTAAAAGAAAAATCGTAGTAATAGTTCCTGTAATACTTGGCAAATAGTTAGCTAAGCCAAAATCAGCAATTTGATTGGAGTAAACCCAATCACGATAATATGTATCACCGAGATGTGTTAAAACTAGAAAAGCAACTCCAGTTATAATAAATACTATTCGAATATTACTCATACTTTCCTTAGCAAAAAATAACGTTTTAGTATAAATACGGACGCAGTACGCCTAATCGCTTGTTGAACTGGGCTGCTACCTACACGCCGTATCCGGCTGGTGTGGTTTATGCTATGGTGGTTTGCTTTTGAGAGTGACTGTTAACTTGAAACATTTATGCTACTAAACGCCACAACCTGACTCTATCCCTGCCTGAACAACGTTATTTATGAGTTCCATTAAACCTATTTTTTCACGCTTTGGCAAGGTTCTAAGACTTTGGCACAGCCGAACTTGCTCTACCTTTCAACACTCTTTGGCACAGTGGCATTAATCGCTTTACTCTGGCAACCACATCGGGTTGCTATCTCGTTCGTACAACCTCTCCTTCTGGTTCATTAATTTACGCTCGTTGAGCGCTTCTGACAGCTTGACCGCTGCTCCACATTGACTGCGTATCATCGTCAGCTTTTTTGCCCTGCATGCATTTGCCAAGAGCCCATAATGCCGTATTCTCACAAACCCTCTGGGCTGCACATGGGACAGGTTGCGCCCGATAAACGCTTCATGACTCGTCGACATGACCCGCTGGCGGTTACCATTCGTTGGATCTCGGTAAGCAAAGCGTACCAGGCCACCACTTATATTAATCAGCCGAGAGTCATGCACATGCCTTTGTTTGTATACCGACCAAGGTAACTGACCAGCTTCTCGCTGTATTTAAGACATGGTTTGCTATTCACCCACCACTTTTTAGCAAGTTCAGTGTCTTGCCATTAACTACACGCTTCACCAATGGTCGTGTTGCTAAAATGCAAGCTGGTCTCTTTGAAGTAGATGGCCTTAAGGTATGTGTTTTAGCTAAGTACTAATCTGCTGCATATCATCTGACAATCCGCTATCTGCCAAAAACTGACGTTCAGCTTTAACTCGTTTATGACCAGAGATGAAGATTACCGCTTGTCTTGATAAGTAATAAACCCAGCAAACCATTTTAATTGGGTGTCAACAGTCCGCAAAAAGCATTTTTTGGTTAGCATATAATCTTCGATAGAGTTTAAAAATGGAGAGCATGTTTACATCATCATAGCTTGAATCTTGAGCTGTATATATACAGTTTGGTTGCATTGCCTATATAGTCAAGAAAACGAGCAAATGGGTCGTTTTCTACTTTTTTAAAAAGGTGATATTGCTAAAAATAATTATTTAGCAATAGGTTAAGATATATGATAAAACTGGTTTAATCAGATAAACGACCCAGCCAATGGTAAGAAAAACGACCCGTTGGGTCGATATTAAATTGTTATGGGGCTTAAATTCAAAACAACATTATAATAAGGTGGCTAGGTGAGATTACACGAAATCAAGATCGACAATTTTAGAAAATTAAAAGGTTGTACGATTGGCTTTAGAGACTCGACTTTTCTAATTGGTGCAAATAATGCTGGTAAATCTAGTGTGTTTTCAGCAATTCAACTTCTACATAGTGCTAAGAATGCGCTTAGAGAAGATTATTCGAAAACATACAATGAAGAAGAAGATTTGTATGAATATTCCGAAGAAATTGAAATGGTTGCGGAATACCACAATTTACCAGAAGAGGCTAAAGAGTGGGTTGGTTTTAAAGGAAGAATTATTAGGGCTGAAGCCCCTTTAGCAGATGAAACCGAGAACAGTATAGTTTACAAAAAGGTTTGGTCTATCAAACAGTCAAAACCAAAAGTTTACATGCTTGAATACCCCAAAGCGCCTAAAGACCAGTTTGTTGGTGCAACACAAGTATCTGAGTTGGTGGGCGATAGCTTCACTGAAGAGTTTTTGAAAGAATTCTTCGGTGACGGTAACTTTACAAAAAAGCTAACCATTAAAGCAGTTAAAGAAAAACTTGAAGATTTAACTGAATACTGGGAAGTCCAAGAAGATCAAGAACCCGAATGGGTTGAAAATCCAGGAGGTATTCCTGGTAACGTACTTTCTAAATTACCTCGTATAGTTGTTGTACCAGCTGAATCATGCGTATCTGAATTGACATCAAGCAACGGAGCATTGCATTCTCTTTTGGGCGATTTATTTGAACAAGTGCGGTCTCACTCAGAAAACTATGAACAAGCACAACGTTTTCTAAACGAATTAGCATCCGAGTTAAATCCAAGTGATACTGACACTGACTTTGGTAAGTTAATCCAAGAACTAAATGGTATGGTTCACAACTTGTTCCCAGATTCGTCTGTCCATGTTTCCGCTGCATTAGATAAACCAGAGAAAACTATTAAACCTCAGTTTTCAGTTGAACTGGAAAGCAATGTAAAGACAGAAGTTTCATACCAAGGTCACGGCATGATCAGAGCAACAGCTTTCCAATTACTAAGATTTGTACAGGAATTTGTAAATAAAAATGCAAATAACCCTAGAAGTACAATTTTCTGCTTTGAGGGTAGTGTTTAGAAATCTGTGTCATTTCACTAGAATATACAAAAGAGGAATGATA
>NZ_JBLWMW010000026.1:1506-69062 GCF_048515945.1 Pseudoalteromonas 'SMAR' | reverse complement strand
TATATATATTATCTTCGTAAGCTCGGCTAGAAACCAGTACATTTAAACTATAAGAGCCTATATCTTGAGGTGATATTATAGGTAAGTCGTTTAGCTTTTTACCCCAGAGCTTTTCATTCTTATCAGCAATAGCAATAACATTAAGACGACTAATATACTTCCAATATTGTGTTGTATGAGCCCCTGCACCATAAACTACAACTGGAGCTTGACCAGTTTTAGACAAACAATTGTCTACAGACTGACTTACTAGCTCTTCACTGTCGGCCTCTTGCCAACCAAATGCATAGGTTTCATGTTCACCAAGTAAGCCAGACTGGACCATAGGCTCCCTCACCTCTAATTTGCCTGCAGAATCTTCGTAAGGCTTTGTTTCAAACAAATGAATGGCAAAAAAGGTTCTTGGACTAATTAGCATTGTTTTAAGTAGTCCTGGTATGTCATGGTAAGTCCTGTTTTAAAGTCTATTTCAGGTAACCATTTAAATTGCTGGCAAAGTGTTTTATCGAGTGATTTATGGGGCATTCCGTCGGGTTTAGAAGAGTCCCATAGGATCTGTCCTGAGTACCCGGTCACAGCAGCAATCATGGAGCCTAACTCCTTAATTGAGACTATCTCTCCACCGCATAAGTTAACAGGTTCAACCCCCTCATAATGCTCTAAAAAGTACAGCATTCCTTTTGCAGCATCATCCACATATAAAAACTCTCGAGTTGGCTTTCCACTACCCCAAAGCGTAACCTCACTTTTTCCACCTAACTTTGCTTCATGAAATCGGTTTATCAAAGCTGGAATTACATGACCTCGTTCATCATTAAAATGATCACCGGGGCCATAGAGGCTAGTGGGCACTAGTGTGAAATACTTACGGCCATACTGCCGAGCATAATACTCTGTTAACTTTGTAGCTGCGACCTTAGCAATAGCGTATGCTTCGTTTGTAGGTTCAAATGGTCCGGTTAGTAAGTTTTTCTCTTTAATTGGCTGTTCTGCAAGCCTTGGGTAGAAACAGTTAGAAGCAAGGTTAAGAAACCGCTCAACACCTAATTCGGCACTTGAACGTATTAAGTTTGTTGCAATCATTAAGTTATCATACAAAAACTCAACCGGCTGGGTGCGGTTGGCCTCAATACCACCTACTTTGGCTGCCGCACAAATGACAACATCAGGTTTTTTTTCAGCAATAAACTCCCTGACACCCGCCTGATTTCTTAAGTCTAGCTTACTTTTATCAGCGGTTACTATTTCCACGTCAAAATCAGCAAGAGCCCTTATTAGTGCCTTACCAACTAAGCCTGTGTGTCCCGCAATAAAAACTTTTTTCTTATTAAGATCGAAAACGTTAGACATTACTGAATTTTGTGTTTGAAATCATGTTGTAGCCTTTAACTAGTTCGGCAATACCCAGTTCTAGAGAATACTTTGGTAAGAATCCTGTTGCTTCAATTTTTTCGTTAGAGACTATGTAATCTCGCTTGTCCGGATCTTCACCGATAGGAGCTTCCAAAAACGTAAAATCAGGCACCTGTTTCTGAATTTCCTTACAAAGTTCTAGCTTCGAGAGGTTTGCATCTGACAGCCCTACGTTATAAGCCTCTCCGCGCATACTTTCAAAGTTTTCTATACCGTGCATAAAGGCTCTAGCTACATCCCTGATATGTATATAGTTTCTCTTGAAATGAGATTCGAATAAAACTACAGCTTTATCTTTTACAGCACGGTAAACAAAGTCATTCACTAATAAATCAAGACGCATGCGTGGTGCGAAACCAAAAACAGTTGCTAGCCTAAAACTAATTGAAGACTCACGATTTAGTATGGCACTTTCTGCTTCAACTTTCGTTTGTCCATATAAGCTAATTGGATTAAGTGGCGTTTCCTCGGTACACAAAATACCGGGCTGACCAATGCCATAACCGCTATTAGTAATTGGCATTAGTACCATCTGCTCTTTACTTAGAAAACGAACAAGATCAATAATAGAATCTCTATTTGTTGTGACTGTTCCCACTTTATCTCGTGAGCACAAAGGAGCACCAACAAGTGCTGCTAGAGGAATAATCACATCATACTTACCTACTATGTTTGACATTAACCCCATATCTCTGCTGTCCCCCCTGATCACAGAGAAGTTAGGATCTGCACAAACCGCATTTAATGAATCTTGTCCAAACATAAAGTTATCTAAAACGGTTACTTTATAACCTTTCCCCAATAACTGAGGAACCATAATTGAACCGAGGTAACCTGCACCACCTGTCACTAATATATTTAAAGACATCAGATAGTCTCCTTTGCAGCGCAATCCAATACGTTATGTAACTTATAAAGCTCGTCACTTAAATCAAACGGATGATTCCCAACAAAAAATCCATAATCATGGGCTATATCCGCATTAACGATTGGTGTTGATTCACTATAATCATAATATTTTATAACATCATGACGAAGGAAGTTTCCTCCGGTAATAATTCGAAAGCCAATCTCAGCTTCTGTCAGTGCAGCAAAAATTGCTTTTCGATCAAGGTTCATTTGAGGATTCAGAATAATGGTGAAGCAGAAGCAAGAGCTCGTTCCGTTCTCTTTTTGAATAATGAATCTTTCATCGTTTTCAAATAAGGATTTAAACACAGCGAGATTCTTTCTTCGCGCTTTAGTAAAATCAGGTAGCTTTTTCAGTTGTTCGATACCTGCAGCTGCATTCAATTCTGTGGGCCTGACATTATAGCCAGGTAATATGAAGCGATAGGCTTCGAACAGGTCATCCTCTTTTTTATCGAATAAAGTAGAATCCGCTGGTAAGTCTCTAGTCCAACCATGAGCTCTCAGGCTGCGACACACTTCATTCAGCTCATCATCATCAGTTAAAATCATTCCTCCTTCCATGGTTGATATATGATGAGAAAAAAAGAAACTAAACGTATTAAGGTCGCCAAATGTGCCGGCTTTTTTACCATTGAGTTCAGCATCCATAGACTCACAGTTATCTTCCATAAAGTATAGCCCATGCTCATCAGCAATTTCCCGCATAACATCCAATGCAGCGGGGTTACCTAAAATGCTAACCCCTAAAATCATACGAGTATTATCTGTTATTGCCTTACGCAGTTTGTCAGGATCAATATTTAAAGTATCAAGGTCGATATCAACAAATCTAACTTTTAGGCCATACTGTTGAAGCGGATGGTATGTTGTGGCCCAACTCAAAGCCGGAACTAGTACCTCATCACCTCTTTTGAGGGGGTTATCTTTTTTAAAAAATAATGAGGCTACGGATATTAAGTTAGCCGATGAGCCCGAGTTCACCATAATTGCATACTTCTTCTTATGGTAGCTGGCAAACTGTTTTTCAAATTCTGATACAATCGGGCCCATTGTAAAAAACCCCGAGTCCATCACTTTTTGTAAAGCATCAAGCTCTTCTTGTCCCCAGCTTGGTGCTGCTAAGTTGTATGACATCAAAACGGTCCTTTAAAGTTTTTTTGGTATGCTAACTCACATTGTTCGTCATTTGGCTCCCATTGACTACTTGGATCAAATAACTTCATTGCAGCAATTGCAATAGATCTAGGTGATGGATAAAAAGCCTGCTCTAAGGTTGGCGTAGTCGGGCAAGTTGTTGGGGCAAAGCCAAGACGTTTAACACTCACTTTTTTATCTATTATCTCGCTTTCAGCAACTCGTGCTGAAATTTCCGCAGAAACACCACAATTAAGCCAAGCATTATCAACAATGAGTAGTTTTGCAGTTTTATTTGCTGATTTTTCAATGGTTTCAGAGTCTAGTGGAGAGATTGTGACAGGATCAATAATTTCCACACTTATTCCCTGAGCTGATAACAGCTCTGCAGCACGAATTGACTCTGCAACCATGTTAGAAATAGCCACTATGGTTAAATCTGATCCCGCCTGAATAACTCTACTTTTACCAAACTCAATGGCATAAGGTTCCTCAGGCACATATGACTCAGTTCCATAAAGAAGCCGGTGCTCCATAATTATAACCGGGTTATTATCTCTAACTGCCTGAATTGTTAATCCCTTAGCATCGTGAGCATTAGAAGGGGCTACCACTTTAAGCCCGGGAACATGTGCAAACATGGAGTGTAACCCTTGTGAATGCTGAGCCCCCTGACCCCAAGACTTACCTATCATTGTACGTATAACCATAGGCACTTGCACTGTACCACCGTACATATAGTGACTCTTTGCCGCGATATTAACTAATTGATTCATACACAGCATCATGAAATCCATGCGAATATGAACATGAATAGGCCTTTGGCCAGCCATGGCGGCACCAATCGCAACTCCTGTCATGGCGTCTTCCGACAGAGGAGTTGTAAATACTCTTTCGGCACCAAATTTATCGACTAAGCCAAGTGTTGAACCTTGTATGCCTTTATGGTCATCTACATCTAGTCCCATCATGAAAACACGTTCATCTTCAAGCATTGCTTGTTCAACGCCTTCATTCAATGCTTGGTAATATTTCAACAGCCGAGTATTATCCAGCGTAGACATAGTCAAAAAGCTCCTTCGGTTCAGGAAACGGACTTTGCTCAGCAAAATCTACAGCTACCCTGATTTTTTCTTCAATTTTTTCTGCAATACTTGCTTGAATTTGCGGTTCTAGAGAGTCCGCGAGTGAAACCAGCACATCGTTTTCACGCCATTGCTTTCCAACTTCTTCAGAACGATAACCCTGGTCGTAGTCTTCATTTGGACCAACATGTTCACTCCATCGATGAGTAAGACATTCAATAAAAGCAGGTCCACCACCATTTCTCATGTTGTTAATTTGTTCTCCAACATAGCTATGAATAGAAAAAACATCAGGAGAAGTAAACAGCTTTGCTGGAATACCGTATGATGCAACTCGCTCTGTAAGGTTAGGACTTGCCCAACGCTTCTCTAGCGGCTCGTGAATAGCTAACTGATTATTTTCGCAAACGAATAAGATAGGTAATTTATGTAGTGCTGCAAAGTTGATACTTTCACTGAAACAACCTTCTTCTGTCGCTCCATCTCCCATGAAAACAACAACAACATCAGAAGTTTGTTTTTGCTTTATTGCTAAAGCATGTCCAACAGCAACAGGTATACCAGTGCCTACAACCGCAGACATACCAATAATACCTTGCTGCGCTTCCACTAAATGCATTGAACCAGCTCTTCCCTTTGCGCAACCAGTTGACTTGCCATATAACTCAGCCATCATGGAATCAAGGCTTCCACCTTTTGCAAGGTAGACACCATGCCCACGATAAGTACCACAGGCATAATCAGATTTTTTTAAATGATCGATAACGGCTGTACAAATATATTCTTGTCCAATTGCTAAGTGCACGGGGCTTTTTATCTTATCACTCGGGTATATCTCGGCAATTACTTCTTCCGCACGCCGGATTAATAAGATTTTTTCATACAATCTCGCACTTAATGATAAACATTCATTCATGCTATTTTATCCAATTTTTATTTTTTACTTTGATGCTAGTAAAGCTCCCAATCACATTTATCAAGCCCTTTTTCTTCGAAATGAGCTGACATTGCACTGAGATAATCCAACCATAAAAAGTTAAGGCGCTTATAAATGGCTAATGACTCTTCTTTATTTTGATATTTAAACAGGCTTGTTAGCATAGGACAATGATAATAAAGAAGAGAACCTTTAATTATATGAAAAATATAGCTATCTATTGTATTTTTAAATGCATATAGGTAGCGCTGTTGCCTTTTAAGGTTGTCTGCGGCTTCATCTACACTTTGAAACTCTTCTTTAGCTATCGCTGATAAATGTTCAAAAGCAGAGGCAACATGTTCCTTTTTAACAATTTCATTTTCAGGCCGATCCAGTTTGATGTACTTGAAAAGCTCTTGCACCGCTGTGACAGCTTTTTCCTTATCTACTTCTTCCAAATCAATTAATAGTTCAGATGTAACAGGTGTACACCCTTTAATGTAAGCTCCATTTCCTACATTAAAAGCCGTAACTTTTATTTTTTCCAAGGCTAACTCAAGTTGATGATTTGATACTTTGTAAAGGTGACTTGTTTCTACAGTACCACCTAAATTGCCATTCAAAAAACCATCATTCATTTGTTGGGGCGTGTAGTTAAACTCTTTATCACTACTATCATTATAAATACTAAACTTAGAATGATGCCCACCACCAACGAGCTTGCCATTATCAACCCCAAATAAATAGACATTAGAGAACCCAAAGTGTAGTGCAAAAGAAAGCCCTGTATTAGACACTAAAGGATTTGAATGTGAAGTAGGTAAAATTGGCTGCTCTCCACTCAAGATTAAAGCCTTGTTTATCAACTCTGTGCCTGATTCATTGCCTTTTAAAGCTAAGCCACACCATTTGTACAAGTCAGTTGTGTCTGGATAAACAGTGTTTACTGCAAGTAAGTTAATTTGGTTGTAAACTTCTGAGCTTGCCATGTCTAAAACGGCTTGATAGTTTCTGTAGGGCCTCTCTACTAAAACATGAAAATCGGGTGTTACCCCCATTCTAATAAGAGATGCCAAAGCTGTTCCGCAAGCGAAAATAATTGCATTATTTTGATTTCGCTTTAAAAATTCAGACGCTTCATCGAGTGAGGGGCCATTTCCGACGATAAAAACAGGAGTTTCTTTAACCTTTCCCTTCACCTGATATTTAGGCGAATAAAAAGGAGTCCCTTTATTTAAATGTGTCAAAGAATGTGACAACCCCGTGGTGGCGTCATTATAAAACCCATGACCAAATTGGAATTGAAAAAAATCGTTGAAGAAGCGTGTTATTAAAGAATTAATTACTGGCATTGGAGAGTGCTGATAGCAAAAGCTGCGAACAACCGAAAATGCACCTATATCATCTACAATTTTACTCAGATCATTAATCAAGTTTGCTTCATCACACCCAACCAAAAGAAATAAACAGTCTCCTTTTGAGTCTACTTTAGCAATAACATCAGCCCAGTCCGCACAAAACAAACTGGCGAAAAACTGTTCAAAATCAGGCTCAATGATAAAAGTATAATCAAACCTTGTCTTTTCCATGATTAGCGGTACATGGTAACCAAGGCCAACGCCAAAAATCATTGCACTTGGGAAACGGTCTGGTAATTTCGTCATTTCTGGAATACGGTCTTGGTCAATTTTTTCTAGCTCTTGACCAAGCTTCCTCATATACTCAATATGCAGCCTATTATCTTTCATATCTTTTGGATAATGAGAGTAATTTGTCAGTGTAAACGTAGGGTATTCAATTGCTTTTTTAACTTGATCGCTTACCTGTGCAATTGGGTCACCGGAATAAATTGGTCGCTTTTGCCCTTTGCACACAAAGTTGCCAACTTCAGTCTCTGTAACATGAATACAAAAGTCATCTCGAGGAACGTACTCATTTACAGCACTTGCAAGATTTGGATAAAACTTTTGCAGTGCTTTGAGGTTTCTTTCAAACATTTTGTTAGCGTTAATGGAGAACTTTTTCTCTCGCTCTTCATGTTGTTTAGCCTTTTCAAGGGAGCTTTCCAAAGATTGTATTTGTTTATGAAGGTCTTGAGGGGTAGGCATTTTAGTCCTATTTAAATTTTTTATAGACATTTAATTTGTTTTGGTTAACAGTCATAGAACCTAGTTGTTTCTTTATTGCTAATCTTGAATCCTCAAGCTCATGGCACAAATTTTCAAGTTGAGCATTTAATAAATTTAATTTGTCGAATTCTAATGCCGTTATTTGATCTGGGTGGCTTAATAGAGCCTCGAGATTTAAGTGGAAAGACTTAATTTTCTCATAGGCCTCTTCTTGCTTGTCCTTCTTGAGAAAATCAGATATTTCAGTGAGCTCCTTCTCCAGATCTTGAACTTTAACCCGCATTAGCAGCACTATCCTCCAATGTTTGCTTTCTAACTTCTACGGGTATGGCATCCCAAGCAGACTTAATTTCTTTCAGCAAGTTAGAAACCTCATCTACTATAGTTGGATCATTTTGAACACTCGCTTCAAGTAGCCTATCAATCATATAGCTATACAGGGCATAAAGATTTTCAGTTACTTCACCACCCACTTCAAAGTCTAATGAACCACGCAATGCTTCTATAATAGCTGAGGCTTTAGAAATATGCTCAGCTTTGGCTTCCAAATGCTTTTTTTCAATTGAAACCTTAGCTAGCACCATTTTCTCAATCGCTCCAGCCATAAGCATTTGAATTATTTCAAATCGATCAGCACCAGCGACCCTAGTTTTAAGTGCTTCTTTTTGGTATTTTTTTACTCGAGCGTTATACATTATATGCTCCTATTTTACTTTGACTTGGTAAAACCCGGTAGGCTTGACAATTGCGCCCCTAAATAAGATTGCGTTTGCTGCATTTGTGCTATTAATACATCCAAACCAGCATATTTTTTCCGCAAACTCTCTTCCAACGATGCCATGCGATACTCATGGTTATCTATATCATCTTCTAGATCATCAAGTTGACTATTTAGGCTATTCTCTCTTTGTTTTAGAATGCCGCTAGAATCAACATAATTGCTGAGCAAACCTTCAAGCTTTTTGCCTATACCGTTTTCTCCAGCAAATGCTGTGCCAATATCGTCGTAGTTTTCATCCATCGCTTCGTTTAGGCTACGCACTAGTGAAGACTTTTCTAGATACCCATCCTTATCAATCCCTAAACCAATATCAAAAATACTTGAAAAGGGCCCTGCGTCAGTTAACTCGGTTGATAAAGCATTTATTAGCTGAGAGTCGAATGAACGAATAGTAGAGTCACTATTTAGCGGCTTCCCTACCCGTGTTTGAAGACCAATTTGTCCAATCAGATTATTATAATTTTTTATAAATTCATCTACTAACGTTGTTACACTTTCTCTATCCACATCAACTGATAACTTTGCAGTTTCACCGTCAACACTTTGACGCTTAGCAGTTATAGTCATATCTTGTACTGCATTTTTAAAGGTATTAGAATCATTGGTAATGGTGATTCCATCAACTTTAATGACGGCATCTTTTGCTTCATTCCCAGCTGCAATTGAAATCCCACCAGCGCCACCAGCATTCGCTTCTGTCGACACAGCATCGAGTTCGGAGTTATCGTTGGAAATAGCAAGGTCATTACCTGTACCAGTTACATTAGAAGTAAAGACTAGCTTAGATTCAGTGCCAGTATTAATTATGTTTGCAGTAACACCAAAGTTATTGTCAGAGCTGTTTACTGCATCACGTAAATCGGCGAGTGTTGCACCAGCATCAAGGGTAACGCCAAAACTTTTATCACCAGCTGCGAAACTGAGCGTACCACCAGAGGCTGTCACTACATCATCAGTTGCAGTAAACAGACCATCGTTGGAAATTGCTCGACTACCCTGTGCTAACTCCACAACTTCGATATTAAAATCTCCTGTGGAGATTTTGGATGTCGGAGTTACAGATATTAAGTCGCCTTCATCACTATTAGGTTGTTGAATATTTGCTATACGCTTATTGAAATTGTCAATATCACCGAGCTCTTCTATCGTATCTTGAAGCTTAGACATTGCCGATTTGATCTCACCAAGAGATGAGAGTTCAACCTCAAGAGTTTTCTCTTTTTTTGCAAAGGCTTGCAGCTTAGGTTTATTTTCTGCGTCAAGCGTTGCGCTTATGATGCTTTCTAAATCTAAGCCCGACCCCACACCGGCTGATGTAATTAATGGCATAACTAACTCCTGATACGTTCTGACTTACTTCTATGTTGTCTTGTCAAACAACAAGCCTTTACTGATTAACTTATCGGCAAACTCATCCAATGCTTTAGCGACTTCACGAAACTCTTCTGACGGAATTTCACGGATCACCTCTTCACTTTTTTTATCTAGTACTTTAATAATTGGAGGCTCACCCGATTCATCAAATTCAAAGACCAAATTAGTTGAGGTTACCGGGAGATACTCGTTAAGCTTCTCCAAGTTATTTTTAACATCAGCAATTAATCTTTGTTTGTTATTTGAATCTAGCTGGTCAGTTTGCTTCGAATCAACAGCCCCTAATAATGCAACTTCTGCGCCTTTACTGCGATCTTCATTTTTTAAATCTGTATTATTAACAAGACTCTTACTTGAAGGGCTAGTTAAACTTTCTGCTGACCAGTGAGTTGAATTTACATCGCTCATTTTAACAACTCCTATATTTCTATATAGTATAAGCCACTTCAGGAAAAAACACTTTTATAAAGTGGCTTATAACTGTGCTCATTTAGCCTAGTAAAGAGAGCGCCACTTGAGGACGTTGATTTGCTTGGCTGAGGATAGACTGACTTGCTTGTTGTAAGATCTGCATTTTAGTTAAGTTGGCAGTTTCTTGTGCAAAGTCTGTATCTTGAATACGAGATTTCGCAGCACTTAAGTTTTCTGAAATATTGGCTTGGTTACGGATGGTAGACTGAAAACGGTTTTGCACCGCACCCAATTCCGCACGCTTTTTGTCTACAACAGCGATCATCGCATCCATACCGGCAAGTACTGCCTGAGCATTCGCTTGTGAAGAAACACTGATATCGTCAGCTTTAAATACATCCGCGAAGGTATAATCACCTGCGGTTGCTGTTGCTGCAACTGTATCAATTCCACTCAGGTTTGAAGCCAGCGTTGCATCACTAATAGTCGATGCTACCCCAGCGATACCAGATAAAGTAAAGCCTCCATCAGCTTCAATAGAGTTTGCAGCAGCTGTACCACCCACAGTCTTCATACTGAAACCAATAGTCTGAACAGCATCAGCCCCAACTTGAAAGCTTGCGTCATAAGTACCATCTAACAGGTTTTGACCACCAAAGGTCGTGTCTTTCGCAACACGGTTAACTTCTGAAGATAATAACTGTATCTCTTCTTGTAGAGCTAAACGGTCTTCGTCGGTATTTGAGCCGTTAGAAGCTTGCTGTGCGAGAGTACGTATACGTTGAAACATTGAGGTAACCTCATCCAGTGCCCCTTCAGCAGTTTGTGCCAAAGAAATACCGTCATTAGCATTTCTGTTACCCTGATTTAAACCATTAACTTGACTTGTTAAACGATTAGCAATCTGCATGCCTGCAGCATCATCTTTAGCGCTGTTAATCCGCAGGCCGGAAGATAAGCGTTCGAATGAAGTATCAAGTGAATTGCCAGATTTCATTAACTGACGCTGTGCGTTCAATGAACTCACATTAGTATTTACATATAAAGCCATAATAGCCTCCGCTTTATCAATTGTTCACGAAGCATCGGGATACCCCTACCCTTCAACTTCGATGGGTTAGAGTCCTACAGTTATAGTTCTCTAACTCATCTATCGACTGATAAAAAGAAAGCTTTAGTAACTTTGTTAAAATATATCGCTCTTAGCCTTGTAATAAACTTAGTGCTGCTTGAGGCCTTTGGTTAGCTTGTCCTAAAATTGTCTGACTGGCTTGTTGTAAAATCTGGTTTTTTGTTAGCTTAGCTGTTTCAGCTGCAAAGTCAGCGTCTTTTATGCGAGATTTCGCAGCACTTAAGTTCTCAGAAATATTGGCTTGGTTTCGAATTGTTGATTGAAAACGATTTTGTACCGCACCTAATTCTGCTCTTTTTTTATCTACTACTGCAATTAATGCATCCATTCCTGCAAAAACAGCCTGAGCATTAACTTGCGACGACACACTTATATCACCAGCCGTAAAGACATCTTCAAAAGTGAAGTTTCCAGCTACAGCAGTCGATGCAACTGAATCTATACCGCTAAGGTTTGATGCTAGAGAGCCGCCGCTAACTGTTGAAGCAACCCCTGCAATACCTGATAAAGTAAAACCGCCATTGCCCTCCAATGAGTTTGCTGCTGCTGAGCCACCGACAGTTTTCATACTAAAACCGATAGTCTGAACAGCATCAGCTCCCACCTGAAAATTTGCCTCATAAGTTCCATCGAGTAAATTCTGCCCACCGAATGTAGTATCAGTAGCAACGCGATTAACCTCGGCAGAAAGCTGTTGAATCTCTTCTTGAATGGCAAGTCTATCCTCATCAGTGTTAGAACCATTAGCAGCCTGTTGTGAAAGAGTTCTTATTCGCTGAAACATCGACGTAATCTCGTCCATTGCACCTTCAGCTGTCTGCGCCAAAGAAATACCATCGTTTGCATTTCGGTTGCCTTGATTTAGTCCCATGATTTGAGACTGGAGGCGATCAGATATCTGCAAACCTGCCGCATCATCTGCTGCGCTATTGATTCGCATACCTGATGATAAACGCTTAAATGAAGTATCTAGTTCATTACCTGAATTAGTCAGTTGTCTCTGAGCATTAATAGAACTGACGTTAGTATTAACATATAAAGCCATAACTCACTCTCTTTCTTGTCAAATCAATTATCTAATTGATAGATAGTTCAATGACAAAGCGGCATGTATGCATCAGGGTTATTTCCTACAAAGGCAACCAATTGCCACTTTGACGCCAAATTTTTTATCTGATCAAGATACTGCAATTAGCGATCCAACTTTTAAAATATTAAGGGTTAATATTTTGAGAATGACCTTTATACAAGTATTTATGAAGCTTGAGAGGTATTTGGGAGTTAAAGAAAAAGAGGCTTTCGCCTCTTTTTAAATAGTTTGAGAGTGAGTGTCATTTTTTTAGCACAATACTGGCACGCATTGTGCTTTAATAAACGTGTTCATATTGTTTATGAACGCAATTGGATTTTAAGCTCCTCCGCTTTATCATCCAATTTGGTGCCTAGGCAAATACCCCATTCGGCCTAGGCACCTTTTACTTACCTTCCTAGCGATTATCCAAGAAGACTTAAAGCAGCCTGTGGACGCTGGTTAGCCTGACTTAAGATGGTTTGGCTAGCCTGTTGAAGGATCTGCATTTTAGTTAAGTTTGCTGTTTCCTGTGCAAAGTCTGTATCCTTGATACGAGATTTAGCAGCGGATAAGTTTTCCGAGATATTAGCTTGGTTTCGAATAGTTGATTGAAAACGGTTTTGTACCGCACCAAGCTCCGCACGCTTTTTGTCTACAACAGCAATCATTGCATCCATACCAGCAAGAACGGCTTGAGCATTTGCTTGTGAAGAAACACTGATGTCATCCGCTGTAAATACATCAGCGAAGGTATAGTCACCCGCGGTTGCAGTTGATGCTACAGTATCAATTCCGCTCAGGTTTGAAGCCAGCGTTCCATCACTAATAGTCGATGCTACCCCTGCAATACCAGATAAAGTAAAGCCTCCATCAGCTTCAATTGAATTTGCAGCAGCTGTTCCTCCGACGGTTTTCATGCTGAAACCTATCGTCTGGACAGCATCTGCACCGACCTGGAAACTCGCTTCATAACTGCCATCTAGTAGGTTTTGACCGCCAAAGGTCGTGTCTTTCGCAACACGGTTAACTTCCAAAGATAAAGACTGTATCTCTTCTTGTATTGCTAAGCGATCTTCGTCAGTGTTTGAACCGTTAGCTGCTTGTTGTGCCAGTGTACGAATTCGCTGGAACATTGAAGTTACCTCATCCAACGCACCTTCAGCAGTTTGCGCTAGTGAGATACCGTCGTTCGCGTTACGGTTACCTTGGTTAAGACCATTGATTTGTGAAGTCAAACGGTCTGAAATTTGTAGGCCTGCAGCATCATCAGCAGCGCTGTTGATACGGAAGCCTGAGGATAGACGTTGAAATGAAGTATCTAGTGAGTTACCAGATTGCATTAATTGTCTTTGTGCGTTCAATGAACTTACGTTAGTATTTACATAAAGTGCCATGATGACTCTCCCACTTTAAATCGAGTATTACACTCTCAAACTTAGATTCTTTTCCACCCTTCAAGTGTTTTTCACTCTCCGGCTTGGTTAATTAAGTTATCGGTAAGCAAAAATATTCCTTTAGTATTTTTTTAAAAAAAATACTAAGCTACTGATTTTATGTAGGTTAAACTTATTTTAGTCACTCAGCGGCAAAACTTTGACATCATCACTTTAGTTATTTAAAGCCATGACAATGCTATTTACTTTCTGATACTTAGGTAGCTTTTTGCTAGATAAGGAGAGTAAAAGAAAAGCAGCCTAAATAGGCTGCTTATTTAACGGATATAGTCAAGAAGGGATAAATTGGATAAACGACCAAATGTTGCTTGCGAAGCCTGCAAAGCCGTTTCGTGTTTGGTCAGCTCAGATATTGCCGAATAATAGTCCACTTCTATCAACTCAGCTTTATTGGCTTTATTGTTAACGTCCAAGTCTGCATTCGACTGTGAAACTAGCTTTGCCGCATTTAACCGCCCACCAAGACCTGCTTGTGCACTAGAGACTTCGATCTTAGCGTTATCCAGTCCGGTTATGCCGGTCGCAAGCATCTGCTTGTAATCCTCTCCAGTGACGCTTGGGTCACGCAGTGCAGTGATCATGCCCTCCAGGGTATTAAGGACATTTTCTTTTTGTGGTTTTTCCAAGTCAAAGCTGATCTGTCCAGGCGCCGCGCCTTGATAGTTAAATTCCATACCAGCGACTTTGACTTTATTTCCTTCAAAGCTGCCAGTTGAAATGACTGTGCCACCTTGTTCAAGTTGGTAGGTGTTAGGTGTACCAGCACTGACCACTAAATCAAAAGTATTGGCGCCGGCACCTGCCGCGGGATCAGCATTATAGTTATCTTGATGAAACTTATCGAATACACCTTGCTGATCGACATAAACGCTGGCGGAGGTGATCCCCCCAGTGACCGTTCCGGTATTTGAGACCACATTTAAACGCTTTTTAGCACTTTCAAAAACGTCAAAGCCGTTGTCGCTTGAGCGCAGCTCAACACTTTCCGACAGACGGATTTTGTGCTGTCCTTGATCGCCGCCATATTCATACTTGCCTGTTGAACTATTGAAGCTGTATGTTTGAGTGTCGTCTTGATAGCCAGAAAAAATGTATTTGCCATCTTCGGTTTTAGAGTTCATCAAATCCAAAATGGTACTTTGTATGGCTTCGAGCTCGTCCGCGATGGCTTCTCGATCTATATCAGAAAGGCCACCGTTACCCGCTTGAATAGACTTAGTGTAGGCACTGTCTATCGCTGACTTAATGTTTTCCAACAACGACTCTTGGGTATCTAGTCGCGATGACAACATGGCGAAGTTTTTACCATATTGCTCATTAGCTTGAATTTTATCATCGTAAAGCATGGCTCGCGCTGTTGCCGATGCATCATCCGAGGCACTTAACACCCGCTTTTGCGAATTAAGCTGCTCTGACGCCTTATTGACATCTTGCTGGTTACGCAAAATGGAATTTAAGTTGTTGTTAAATATTTGATTTTGAGATAAACGCATAATTACCTCGCTGCACTTAATAAGGTGTCAAACACGGTTCTTGCCGCAGATATCACCTGCGCAGAAGCTGAATAGGACTGCTGAAAACGCAATAAATTTGCCGCCTCTTCATCCAGGTTGACACCAGAAATAGACTCAAACCACGCCTCAGATTGATTAGCCAGCGCTTCAAACGCTTCACCATTGGTTTTCGCTTGGTTGGTCACCACACCCACGCCAGTAACAACATCGGTGTAAGCTTGGTTAAAGGTTTTGTGGTTGTCGGCATTGGCCCCTGCAACCACATTTTCACGTACTAAATCTGATGATTGCAGCTCAGACAGTGCCGAGCCATTGCGGTTGTCATCAAAGCCACCAGTATTAAAGGCAATGGTGAAGCTATCACCGGCATTAGGCGTGCCTTCAATATCAAAGGTAAAGCCTAAATTATCAAATGGCGCCGGTGCACCACCGCCAACACCAGACATAATATCTTTACCATCACTTGGGGCAGTAAAGGTATGAGTGGTTCCCGAATCACTGGTTAGCGTGTATTCGTCGGCATTGCCCGTTTTCGTTAGGGTATAAGGACCATCATCGAGCGTAGGTGGTGTAGCACCTGTGAATGCACTAGTCGTAGGATCTGTATCACTGACTACGCCTGCACTAATACTTGCTTCGCTGGTATTATCTACCGACTTTTCGGTGCGTATTGGGGATGCCAGCGCAATTGCCTCAGGCCTTTGTGTCGCCAGCTGCAAACTCGTTGCCGCCTCCTGGTTGAGCTTAACCACAAATTTATCCCCTGCGGCTGCAACGCCAGAAACGTCCATCGAAAGTCCAAATGACTCACCACTGGTAATCGTCGTGGAATCAATCACACCACCTGCCACGTTTGCAGTGGAGGGAGTACCAATTACGTTGCCCTTAGCATCGATGGCAGCAATTTCTACGGTGGTGGCACTAGTAAAAGTAATTTCAAAATCGGTGGCTGGCAATTCATTGCCGCGTCCAGCTTCTACTGTAGCATTCACTGAAGCGCTACCGGTGTTATCGTTATAAGCATAAGCTCCTACGGTAGGAATGGTGAACAAGTCACTGCCTAAGTTGCCGTCTAAGTCCATGCCTAACTTATTTTGTTGGTTAAACGCATCGGCTAATGCAATACCTATTTGACCAAGTTGGTTTTGGGCTGGGATTAACACCTCATCGCGAAACGCCAACAAGCCACCAATTTTGCCTTTTAGTGAGCCACTTTCCATCTCTATTGGCACTACTTGCTGATCTTTTATATCCAATACCAGCGATTTGTGGTTGGGATCGGGATCGCCTTTGGTGGCAAATAAGTTAAACGAGCCATCTTGCATTACTAAAGATTCACCACTGCCCATAAAAACCAGCTTTTGGCCATTCTTACCATCAATGGTTTCGATATCTACCAGCTTAGATAAATCTTTAATGGCTTCATCGCGCTCATTGAGCACACTGTGGTCGACGTTGTTCATATCGCCACCTGATTGCCCAGCCACTTGTTTGTTTAAGTCACTGATCTTTTGTATAAGGTTGTTCGCTTCGGTAGAGAAGATATCTAGCTGCTCATTCACAATGCTATTTTGATCCACCACAATGCCCGACAATCTATCCATCTGATCCACTAAGTTCTGGGCATCTGTCATAAATAAAGAACGGTTAGTCGTGGACGACGGCACATTGGCAGCGCTTTGTAAGTTATTGAATAACGAGTTGATGCTTTTGCTTAAACTATTGGATTCTTCAGCAAATAAGGTATCAACACGGCTTGCTTCGGTGACAAACTGTTCGTAATAAGACTGATTAGAAACATCACGGTTAAGCTGCTTTTGGGCAAATTCATTTAATAGCCGCACCGTTTCACCACGACCAACCATATTATCTATGGTGGTACCATGCTCGGTGCGCTCACGAATATACCCCTTGGTATTGAGATTAGAAATATTCTTACTGGTGGTATGTAACAGCTCAGAGCTTGCCCTGATCCCGCTGGCCCCAATATTTAATAGATCAAATGACATCTCATCTGACTCCCTTAGTAAACGCACCCGATACCAGTCCAGAGACATCGATGCGTTGTAAAACTGACTTTATTTTATCGGCATAGTTTGGATCGGTGGCGTAGCCTGCCGCTTGTAGCTCGTCCAGATAAGCGTGGCTATCGTCCGCTTTTTGCAGCGCCTGCTCGTATCTCGGGTTACCTTTTAAGAAACTGACGTAATCATCAAAGCTATCCGCTATTGAGTCATAAGCCCTGAAATCAGCTTGTTTGCGTACTGGCAAACCTTGCTCAAATTCCAGTGTCGACTTTTTGGCACTGTCGCCTTGCCAGCGACTGTCTGCTTTAATGTTAAAAAGGTTGTGGCTACTGCCACCCTCTTTTTTATTAATAATGTGCCGTCCCCAGCCTGTCTCCAGTGCTGCTTGTGCCACCATTACTGCTGGGTTTAATCCTAACTTCTTAGCCGCTGACTTGGCGTAGTCCCATACTTTTTCAACAAACTCATCTGGAGAAGAAAAGCTCGCTGCTTGTTCATTAGCAGTTTGACTAGCCACCACCATGCTATCTTCAGCACTCGGCTTAACAGTGGTGTTGGTCTTGGTTTCTGAGCGTGCTGGCAAAGCGGTATCTCCTCGCAGCACCGACGCTGGCTTAAAGCCCTCAGTACTGGGCGAGAGTTGCTGCACAATAAGATCCGCCAAGCCCAAGCTGCCTTTATCTGACAAATGCATTGCCAATTGTTGGTCATGCATCTCTTCGAAGAACTTCACGCCGCTGGAATTAAAGGGGCTATCTTTATCTTCTAGTGCTTCATTGGCTTTACGCATGCTCTTTAGCAGCATTTGCGTAAAAATTGACTCAAACTGTTTGGCCGCTTTTTCTAATGCCTGATCGGACGCATTTTTATCGCCAGCACCTTGAAGCGCCTCCTTACGGATGGAGTCAAGATTGCCTAAGTCAAAAAAGCTCTGATTTTTCAGCTGGTCGGTATTCATACTGTTAAGCACTGTTGTAAACACATACTTAGATAATGCAAAAAACAGACCAAAAAAAAGCCCCACATTTGTGGGGCTAACTTATTGATTATAAAACAACCTTTATATGACGACTAATTGACCATTAATCGCGCCGGCCTCTTTTAAGGCTTCCAAAATCGCCATTAAATCGCCAGGGGCTGCGCCCACTTGATTTATAGCGCGGACTAAATCGTCTAGGCTAACACCAGGGTCAAACACAAAGGCCCGTGAGTCATCTTGATCAACATCGATGATGCTTTGCTGTGTCACCACGGTCTCCCCTTCTGCCAAAGCATTGGGTTGCGCCACATTTTGTTGCTCAGCGATGGTTACTGTGAGGCCGCCATGAGTGATAGCTGCAGGCTGTAATTTCACATTTTTGCCAATCACAATGGTGCCGGTACGCGAGTTGACGATAATTTTGGCAGCGGTGTCTGCTGGTTTAAACTCTAAATTTTCTAGGGTGGATAAATACGCCACTCGCTGTGATGGGTCTCGTGGGGCAATTACCCTTACCGAAGCCGCATCCATTGGTTTCGCACTGTTTGGTCCGACTAAATCATTAATGGTGTCTGCTAAACGCTTTGCTGTGGTGAAATCCGGGTTGTTGAGATTAAAAGTGATATAATCTCCTTGAGTAAACGGACTTTGTACCGCGCGCTCAACCGTAGCGCCATTGGCAACGCGGCCAACGGTTGGGGTGTTGATCACCACTCGGCTACCATCAGCCCCTTCAGCACCTAGGCCGCCGACAATTAAGCTGCCCTGAGCAATGGCATAGACATTACCATCCACGCCTTTTAAAAACGTCTGTAACAAGGTACCGCCACGCAAACTTCCGGCACTGCCTATAGAAGACACAGTAACATCAATGGTTTGGCCCGGTTTTACAAAAGGAGGTAAATCCGCATGCACAGCCACGGCTGCCACATTTTTAATTTTTGGCTTTAAATTAGCCGGCATCGAAATACCAAAGCTATTTAACATTGCCTTGAAGCTTTGCTCGGTAAAGCGGGTCTGCTCGCCGGTGCCCGGTAAGCCTACAACTAAGCCATAACCTACCAACTGGTTTGAACGCACGCCTTCAACCATACTAACATCTTTAACTCGCTCTGCTTTACTGCCAAAGGAAATCACAGTCAGAGCGAACAGCGCTGAACTTAACAGTAGTTTTGCTATCGACTTATTCATTTGTTACACCCTTAAAATGGCATTATCGCGCTCATAAAGAAGCTCGTTAACCAACCAGCACTTTGCACTTCTTGCTGATCGCCTTTGCCTGAATATTGAATTCGAGCATTGGCAACACGGTTAGACTCTACGGTATTATCCGCTTTGACATCCTGAGGCCGTACCAGCCCCTCTAAACGGATAAACTCTTCGCCAGTATTCAAGGTCAGCCACTTCTCACCGCGGATCACTAGGTTGCCATTAGGTAAAACACGCGTCACATTGACGGAAATATTACCAAATAGGCTATTAGACTGGTTAGCTTGTGAGTCTCCTTCAAAGGAAGAGGCCGAGCCCGATGAAAACTGGATGGCATCGTTACCAATATTAATGGCATTTCCCCCTAAGCCTATCAAAGGATCCACTGACACCTCACTGTCTTTTTCCAGCGTGGAGTTTGCCGCCTTAGTCGCTTGCGTGGTTTCTCTTAACACCACCGTAATAATATCTCCTACTCGCAACGCTTTTTTATCGGCGTATAGATCATTGGAAAACTGGGTATTAAACAGTGAGCCCGTGGCGACCATTTGCGACTGTGTTTCTTCTGGGTAGATAGGTGCATAATAAGGATCATCACGCACCACATGTTTATTCTGTGTTGTGCTACAGCCACTGAGTGCTGCAACCGTTGCGATGGCTAAATATAATGCACGCATACTACCCCCTAATTAAAGTTGCTGATTAATGTAACTAAGCATCTGATCCACTGATGAGATGACTTTCGAGTTCATTTCATAAACCCGTTGCGTTTCAATCAAGTTAACCAGCTCTTCGGTGACATTTACGTTAGACGTTTCTAATGCCCCTTGCACAATTTTGCCAAGCCCTTCAACGCTCGGATTCCCTTGTACTGGCGCACCACTTACTGCGGTTTCGGTGTACAAGTTCTGGCCGATTGGCTCTAAGCCCGATGGGTTGATAAAGTCGCTGATCACCAACTGACCAATGACCACGTTTTCGGCTTGCCCGGCGACTCTTACTGACACCTCACCATCTTGCGATATAGTAATGGACTGAGCATCATCCGGTACGTTCATTTCTGGTTGCAGTGGGAAGCCCGCACCAGATGTCACGACTCGCCCTTCCTCATCAGTAGTGAACTGACCATTACGGGAGTACGCCGTGGTACCGTCAGGCATTTGAATTTCAAAAAAACCCGGGCCTTGGATCATCCAATCCAGCGAATTTTCAGTACTGAGCATATTGCCTTGAGAAAAGTTTTTCTGGTTAGCAACCACTTTAGCACCAGCACCTAGCATCAAGCCTGAAGGCAGTTCAGTATCTTGAGAGCTGCGCCCGCCTGGCTGGTTGATGTTTTGATATAAAAGATCTTCGAAAATAGCACGGCTTTTCTTGTAGCCCACCGTACTGGCGTTTGCCAAGTTATTCGAAATCACCGAAATATCGGTTTGTTGGGCATCTAAGCCGGTTTTACTTATCCACAGTGCAGGATTCATAACTCTTACCTCACGCTTATACTATGCGTAGGAGCGAAGTGTGTCGCTCGTCTATTTCTTCAGCTGTTTTCATCAGCTTAATTTGCATTTCAAATTGTCTTTGATGGTTGATCATATCCACCATCTCGTGAACTGGGTTAACATTGGACATTTCTAAGAAGCCACTCTGGACTTTGGCAGTGGGTGATATTTCACAAAAACCACAAATGCCGTCTTCAAGTTTGTCTTCTTTTGGTCTAAACAGGCCATCGTTGCCTTTCGCCAGTTTGCTATTATCGGCTGAAATAATCTTGAGCCTATCCACCACTTCCAAAAAGTTGGCAGGGGCGCCTTGAGGCCTAACTTGAATTGAGCCATCGTCACTAAACACCACTTTATCTACTGGAATAGGAAGAACGATAGGACCGCCTTCGCCAATTAGTTGACGGCCATGACTGGTGACCAAGGCGCCATCATTACGGATGTTGAGCGTGCCTACCTTGGTGTAAGCTTCTTCACCACTGGCGTCCACCACACTGAGCCAAGACTTATCATCCACAGCAATATCCAGCTCACGGCCGGTTTCAACGATAGCGCCACCGGTCATATTGGTGCCAGGGCGTTCTTGCATAGCAAACACCCGAGTCGGTAACCCTTCACCAAACGCTTGCATTGAGCGGGCTTGCGCAAAATCGGCTTTGAAGCCAGTCGTATTGGCATTAGCAAGGTTATTCGCTTTTAATGCCACACCGCGTAAGCTTTGCTTCGCGCCTGACATGGCGATATATACCATTTTATCCATAACGATGACCCTTAAAATTCTAACTTGTATTGGTTACTGCAAGCTTAGTGCCAAGTTATGAGTGATGTTTTTGACGGCAATAAAAAAGGCTGCGACGTGCGCAGCCTTTGGAGGGCATAATAGTTTATCGAATCTGCAGAATGTTCTGCTGGAGCGTTGAGTTAACCTCTAAGGCACGGGAGTTGGCCTGGAAGTTACGCTGTGCGCTAATAAGGTCGACCAGCTCGTTAGTTAAGTTGGTATTCGATTGCTCAAGCGCTGAAGAGTTTATCGAGCCTAACGTCCCTGAGTTTGGCTCACCAGCTAGAGGCTCACCAGAAGTTAAGCTCTTTTTCCATGCGGTATTACCAACCGGTTGCAGCCCTTGTGAGTTGGAAAAGCGCACCATGGCAACCTGGCCTAGGAAGGTAGAGTCACCATTACTGTAAGAAGCCACAATCTTACCATCGGCGCCAATATCAACCCCAGATAGTCGCCCTACCGTAGCACCATCCTGCTCTAACGCTTTAACTTCAAAGCGGCTGGCATACTGGGTTGGCAATTTGTTGGTAGTGTTCGCCTCATCGCGCCAATTGATAACTGGGTCATTTGGAAATGAAGCTCCGTTGCTCAGCAAGGTGGTTAAGTTACCACCTGTTATTGAAGTTTGTGGCGAGAAAGTAGAACCTGTAACCGGAGCCTGTGGTAAGCCACTGGCACTAAATATAAAGTTAGTAATTGGACCAGCACCTGGTGCACCATTATTATCAAACTCTTGATTATCTAATGTCGCATGAACATCCCACTGGTTATCTGCAGTTTTTCGAAAAAAGAACTGCATTACATGTGGCTCACCTAGAGAATCATATATCGTAGTTGAGGTTGAGGCGTTATAGGTAGTCCTATCAGTAGCATCAAACGCTGCTGCAGGCGGTGTGGCTCGTGCATCTAGGTTAAACGATGAAAACACCTCACTAGTTGCTCGTGGAGATCCAGAAGCATCTGGAATTTGCAAAGCAGATGAAGTACTTAAACTCACCGAAGTAGTCTCACCCGTGGCAGGGTCAACAGGGAAACCTTGCAAAAAGTTACCTTGGGCATCTACAACAAAATTGTCTTTATTGAGCTTAAATGCGCCAGCTCGAGTGTATGAATAGTCCTGGGACCCAATCGAGTTAGCCATGGCGAAGTATCCCTCACCCGTAATAGCTAAGTCCAGCGAGTTGTTTGTAAACTTTAAAGAGCCTTGATGAAATTGCTGTGCAACCATGGCCGTTTGGGCACCATCACCACTTTTTGTTTTGCCTGAGCTAAATACTGAAGATGCGTATACATCCGCGAATTCGGCACGAGACTCTTTAAAACCAGTAGTATTTACGTTAGCGATGTTGTTTGCGGTTACATCAAGGTCTTTTTGTGCCGCAGACAAACCTGTTAGTGCAATATTAAAACTCATACTCTCACCTCTTCTAGGCTAATCTGTTAATTTATGCTATTTCTGCAATGTCAATGAGGCGCACAGCCCCTTCGCGGGTGTTAATTACAATGCCGTTGGAGCCGTTGACATTAACACTGTCTATATTTCTGAATGTTGCCGTGGGAAGAGTGGAAAACTGACCATTGATACTTCCCTCAGCCTTGATGGTATAATCACCTGCTGGCATGGCATCGCCATCTTGGTTTTTGCCATCCCATTCAAACTTAATTGCTCCGGCAGATTGAGCACCTAAATCAAGCTTTCTCACTACCGAACCACTTTGGTCAACAATGGAAATGGACAAATTCTCAACTGGTTTCTCTGCAACCACGGATCCCGATGTAATGGCATCTCCACCAAGTTCTAAGGTATCTGACTCCAGCAGTGCTTTTTTACCAATTAAGGTGGATGCCTGCAAAGCGGAATTAGAGGTCATCGAGGCACTCAGAGAATCGAACTTCGAATTTAACTTTGAGATCCCCTCAGCCATAGTAAAGTTGGTCATCTGCGCAATCATCTGATCATTGTCTGCAGGCTTACTGGGATCTTGATAAGACAGCTGCTGAGTAAGCAATGAAAAGAAATCTTCCTGCGTTAAGGTATCTCGGTTCTGTTGCTCCTCTGTGGTGCGATTTTCTTTATTCCACCGCAGAGAATCCATATACGACGAAGTAGCGGAATTTACGTCATTACTCATCAGCTGTTACTCCCAATCTAGCGCTGACCAAGCTGCAGGGTTTTGCTCAACATTTGCTTTGCAGCATCTGCAACCTGAACATTGGTTTGGTAAGAACGAGAGGCTGAAATCATATTTGCCATCTCCTCTACCACATTCACATTCGGTTTATAAATGTAGCCATTTGCATCAGCACTAGGGTGGTTTGGATTGTACTCAATCTGAAGCGGTTTATCGCTTTCAACCACACCTAGCACCTTCACTCCAACAGACGATCCCATGGCATTATTTTGGGAAGTTGAAGCTTTAGAAAGTTCAGCTGCAAACACCGGATGTCTAGCGCGATACACTCCTTCTTGGCTGGAGCTTATCGAGTTGGCATTCGAAATGTTACTCGCAGTGGTGTTCAGGCGCACATTTTGGGCACTCATGCCCGAGCCAGAAATATCAAAAACGTTGTAAAGACTCATAATTATGCTCCTTGACCACCCAGTGCCTTTTTAAGGCCACTGAAATTACCAGATAAAAACTGCAAACTGGCTTGGTACTCTAATGCATTCTGTGTATACAAGTTTCGTTCCACTTGTATGTCCACTGAGTTACCATCACCTGTATCTGCTTGATTTGGCGAACGATATAGTTCATTTGCGTTGGTCATTTTAGTGCCACCACTGAGATGCTTGGCATCAGTTCTCACCATATCATTGCCGCTTCTTTGCCCCGCTTTTGCCGCTTTTAAGGCACCTGCGAAGTCAATATCTTTTGCTTTATATCCTGGAGTGTCCGCATTTGCGATATTACTCGCTAACATTTCCGCACGTTGCGAGCGGATCAGCATGGTATGCTGATGAACACCCAGTGCTTTATCGAAACTTATAGCCATAGTTAAACTCCAAAAATTTGACTCACAGTGATAAAGCAATCTTTAGGCCAAAATATAAATTTATTTTTTCTCTTTAATTTCAATGGTTAATACCATTAAAAAGGCGAGGTAATGATCTATTTGAGGCTAATTCATTAAACTTATGCTCATCAAAAATCACTGTCAACGAAACAAAAATAGTAGAGGTTAAGGTTGGTTTTAAGCATCAGCTTGTTATTAAAAAAGAGGAGCAAACGTTTTTCTATGACAGGAAAAAGTTATTGTCAGAAGTGGCACCGGCAAAGCTAAGCAAGTCAAGGTTCGGCAACAGCAATTCAATAGCATCAGTAAGACGATGTAGGAGCAAGTTGATAATTATACCAATTCGCTCAATTAAGTGGTCTATTTGAGGCAAGAAAATTCTGACGATAACACCGCTCTCGCGTCCTGCTACCGCCAAGGTGCCTATATCCGTATAGGCAAGGCGAAAATTTTGCTATTTAGTTGTTCTAAATGAGAAATTTTTAACGCAGTTAGCGTTGAATTTGATCCCTCAAATTGAGTAAGTATTAATCCGGATTGGTATTATAGAGCTGGCTTGCAACAGTGTTTTGAGGCACTGTTGCGAAGCTTAATGGTAGAGTGACTATTTTTTCTGGTAAATAATACCTGGGTTACAGCGGATCATAGTAAAGTCATCACTTAAACCGGCCATTGACTCAGAGGCACCTAAAAACAAGTAACCATTAGGATTGAGTGACTGTGCAAATTGCGCAATGATTTTTGCTTTGACCTCTGGGGAAAAATAGATCAGTACATTGCGGCAAAAAATGACATCAAACTTGCCCATCAAAGCATAAGAGTCCAACAAGTTAAGGTGCCTAAAGCTCACCATTTTTCGTATTGGCTCTACCACTTTAGCCATACCATTACCGCTGTCGGTAAAAAACTTTTTGCGTCGCTCTGGAGACAATCCACGCGCTAACGCCAAAGCGTCATATTCAGCGTTTTTACACATATCAAGCATGGTATTAGAAATGTCAGTACCCACTATCTGCACGCCCATTTTGAGGGCGCCTGGCGACTTACTGACATACTCATTCGCTGACATGGCAATGGAATACGGCTCTTGTCCTGACGAACTTGCCGCTGACCAAATTTTCACTGGTCTTCTTAGATCTTTAAACTCCGGCAAGATCCGATTTTTAAGTAACTCAAACGGGTAAGTATCTCTAAACCATAAGGTTTCGTTGGTAGTCATGGCATCAACCACCGCGGCACGAAGTTGCCGTTCATGGGGGCTTAGTGTTTTAGCAACTAACGATGACAAAGATTCAACATTGAAGCGCGCCATCAATGGAGCTAATCGACTTTTAACCAAGTACAATTTGTTGTTGCCCAGTACGATCCCACACTGCTGCTCCAGAAAGGTTCGAAATTGATCGTACTCTTTTTGCTCTAAATGCTTATTTTCCAAGTGCTACCACCAGCTTTAATCACAATGAACCCATTTCTTAACCGCTGCGGCTAATTCATCGGGGTTAAACTTAGCAATAAAATCATCTGCGCCTACTTTTTCAATCATTGCCTGATTGAATACCCCACTTAAGGAAGTATGTAAAATAACATGAAGTGGCGCTAACTTTGGATCCGCCTTGATCTCAGCCGTTAAGGTATAGCCATCCATTTCCGGCATTTCAACATCCGATATCAACAAGCCTACGCGCTCGGTGACATTATTTTGACAGTCCATATCGGCAATTTCTCTAAGCCTGATCAGCGCTTCTTTGCCGTTTTTAGCCAACTCGGTTTGCACTCCTAAAGGTTCTAATGCACGCTTGACCTGGTTTCGCGCTACTGCCGAGTCATCAGCAATAAAGACAATACGCTCGCCCAAATCTTTTTGCATTTCGCCATCAGAGACAATTCCAGCGCTGACTTCAGTATCTATAGGACAAATTTCGTTTAAGATCTTTTCTACGTCAAGGATTTCGACTAATTCATCTTCAATTTCTGTTACTGCGGTTAGGTAAGAATAACGACCAGCCCCCGAAGGTGGCGGCATTATTTTCTCCCAGTTCATGTTGACAATACGTTCTACAGCGCTTACCAAGAATCCTTGAACTGAGCGGTTATATTCAGCGATAACAATAAAACAATTGCGGATATCTTGGATAGGAGGCCCACCTACCGCCAGCGACATATCAATTACTGAAATAGTTTGACCACGAATATGAGCCACACCACGAATAAGCGGATTAGACTTTGGCATGCTCGTCAGGGCAGGACATTGTAGAACTTCTCTGACCTTAAAGACATTAATACCGAAGCGTTGTCGACCTTGAAGCCGAAAAAGTAATAGCTCGAGTCGGTTTTGTCCAACCAGCTGGGTACGTTGGTTCACCGAATCTAAAACACCTGCCATTTCAATCTCCTACTGAATAAACCGCTAATCGGAACGATCTTTGCTTCGACTCTGATATGGTTAAACACCCTTGATTAGGTGCAGTTATTAAAGCAGAATCTTTATACCTTGTTTCACCCCATAAGCATAGTCGAAACATCATGAGTTTGTTAAAAAAAACCTATTACAATCAATTTTTTTGTTTGTTCGCTTATTTTATAGGCATAGGCTATGCCCATTGTCAGCAATATGACAACAACATGTTGGAGCAAGCGGCCATTGATTTTATTACTCCTCAAATCGAACAAGACCCTGACAGCAAGCTCTCGGTTACCACCATACCGCTGGATGACCGCATCCCGGCCCGAGAGTGTCAACAGCCATTAGAGCGCGCCACGGCCATGACTCCTCCTTTTAATACTCAGGTAACCGTGCAATTACGCTGCAACGATTTAGTCAGTTGGACGCAATACGTCCATGTCCGGATCGACCGTCTATTCCCAGTGTTAGTTAGCGCCAACATGCTCGAAAAAGGCAGTATCATTACGGCTGAAGACATCAAAAAAGAGTATCAACCCAAACGTTTTCGCCGAGTTTCATATATTGAAGAAGCTAAGCTCATTATTGGCAGCCGCAGTAAACGCAATATTCGTGAGGGGCAGGCCTTCACCCAGCGTCATATTTGTATGGTATGCAAAGGCGATGGCGTGACTATTTTTGCTAAGTCTGGTGGTTTGGTAATAAAAACAGCCGGTGAAGCACTGCAAGACGGCAATAAAGGGGATTTAGTTCGGGTAAAAAATGCTCGCTCTGGCAAGACCTTACGTGCTAGAGTTATCGATGTAGAAACTGTTGAGGTGAATTTATAAAAAATTTGCTAAAGTAATGCTTACGCAAGCCGATATAGTGGCTGAGAGTATAATAGTATTGGGTCTACAATCATGGTTAATCAAGTTAACGGTCAAAATCAATCTACATCCGTTGCTAACAATGTTAAGCAACAAAAAGCGGAGTTACAACGTAACGAAGCCAATGCCACGAATAATAAGGCACCTGCAGCACCTAAAGCGGCTGCGGATTCAGTGAGCCTAACCCCACAGGCACAACAGTTAAAGTCTGTAAATGATAAGGCGCAGCAGTCTTCCGGTTTTGACGATAAAAAAGTCGAAGAGCTGAAAAAAGCTATTGCCGAAGGCAAGTACCAGGTTGACGCCGATAAACTGGCAAAAAACATAGCAGCATTCGAGTTCGAGATCTATGGATGATACGGTTCGGCTTTGCCACCACAAACTAACGCAACAAATTAGTGCACTAGAAGCTTTGACCCAGCTTCTAGTGGACGAGCTTGAGGCGCTCGCCTCTCGCCACGGTGATAGCTTAAAAGATATCGCTCGGGAAAAACTCTCACACATCACACAACTGCAACAACTCGACAAAGAACTCGCTCAAGTCGATGTTGAACTGTTCAAAAACGAAGAACTTTCGCCCCTAGTAGACCAAGTTAAATTGCTACTGAATGATTGTAAGCGCAAAAATGAAGTTAACGCCAAAGCGGCTCACCATGCCAATGTTAGCACCAGAGAGCTGAAAGAAATTCTGATAGGTGTGCCTGCATCAGTAACTTATGGTGAAGACGGCAGTGTCAAAAGCAGTGATAATAAGCTAGTAAAGAACTTGAAAGCCTAAATTAGGCTTTCATTGTTTAAGCTGTTATTTGATACTGTAACGGATCTTTTTAATTTTCTTCGGCTTAGTTTGCGCAATATAGAGGTTGTACACTCTTTTCATATCTAGCTCTAATTCCGTGGCATAGGTATCACCGACTGAGTAGCTTTTGAGCACTTTTGCGCCCCTGATAAGGCCATTAACTTGACTTTTTAAGCCATCATTTTGCGCTATGGCCCCTTTTACCGTGGTTGTTGCAGTCAACTTTTGTCCATACAGTTGCTCCGCTAATTCACGATACGCTTCAAGCTTAGAAACCTTGATTGCCATTAACTGTTTCTCACCATCCGTCGCTCCCGGTTGTGCACTTAACGGCGCATAACCAACGGCTTTGAGTACCGGATAACTATCAGGTTTTATGGTTTCATACTCAATGTGTTTGTCTGCAATACTGGCACAGCCATTAAGCCAGGCGAATGTGGTGACCAAAAGCAGTACGTAACGTGATTTAAATACCCTCATCCTAACCATCTCCACTACAATCAATAAATACAATACCAGTCCGCATTACGCCTTGTTCGCTTAGACTAGGCCACTTTTTAAGCGAATCGGTATAAGAGTTCACTTAGCTGATATATGCACGAATCCTGCCAAAATTTGGCACAGGTATTGCTGATATTTAGGTAGTTAATGAATTAGGTTACTCAAAATGAACAAGCATATTGTACTAAGCTTATCACTCATCAGTTTATCTTACGCCAATGGCGCTAGCGCGGAGTGGTTTGAAGTAACAGGCATTGCTGACATCAAAAGTGGTGATCAGCAAAAAGCCAAACGTAAGGCTGTCAACGATGCCATTACCCAGGCTCTGTTATTTTCTGGCGCTAATGTCAGCAGTGTACAAACTGTCACCGATGGTGTGCTGACTCAGGATGAATTAAAAATACGCTCCAACGCCCAAGTGCAAAGCGCCAATGTGGTGTCGGAGTCACGGGTAGGTGATAGCTGGCACGTCACCTTACACATTGATATTATGCCACAGGATCAGCAATGCCCTACGAGCGCCTACAATAAACAAATCGCCATTACTCAAAGTCAATTAAAGAACAAGCACCAAGCAACCTTGGGTCAAATCTTTGACATACACAAGGTGGTAAGTAAAAAGCTCTATCAAACCATGAATGGCCAAAGCACCAGCTTAGAGCCAGTGCCTTACTTCGCACAAACCATCAATGTTGAACGCTTTTTTAGCCAGCGTTTTGATTATAACGAACGTTTAATTGAAACCGTTACGGCCAATACCAATAGCCAATATGTTTTGCTTTCTCAGATCAGCGACATTTCCAGTGTGGATAAACTTAACAGTGACTTTGCATTTTGGCAGAGCGATAAGTTTTTGCGTAGCTTTAAAATCGACTTTGCCCTTTTTGATGCCTTATCGCACGAGCGTGTGTGGCAAAAGCAGTACGCCACACAAGGCGTTTGGCCATTTAAAAAGACCAAACTAATAGACGTTTATAGTGAGCGCTTCTGGCGCACAGATTATGCCGACGAAATCCAGTTAACACTCGAGCAAGTTACCATTGACTTAAATGCCGCCGTGGCTTGCTTAGCAACGAATGGTAAAATTCTGCACGTTGACGGCGATCAAGTGATTATTAACCTTGGCCGTATGCATGGATTGGAAAATGGCCAAATATTGAACATTGCGCACAGCAGCCCAGTGACCAACGCACGCGGCAAGCAGTACATGCGCCAAATCAAGACCATTAATAAGGTTCGTGTCACACAAATTAACGCCCAAAATGCAGTGGCTGTGAACATAAGTAACCGCCCACTCAACAACGTACAAATAAATGATTTAGTAGAAATTCAGGTAGAGCAAAAGGAGGATTTTGCTCTTTAAGGAATGGCGTCCCCAGTAGGAATCGAACCTACATCGAAGCCTTAGGAGGGCCTAGTTTTATCCATTAAACTATGGGGACATCCACTTAGCAGCTTTATAACAATCCATATTCATACTTGCGCCATTTGCAGGAGCCACTGTTACACTTATTGGGTTATACCAATCCACGTTAATACTTACTCAATTTGAGGGAGTAAATTTGACGCTAACGGCGTTAAAAATTTCTTATTTAGAACAACTAAATAGCAAAATTTTTGCCTAGTTATCGAGAAAAGTTTCTTGCCTCAAATAGACCTCTTAATTAAGCGAGCTGGTATAAAAAGTTTCTTACCGCAAACAGCCAATTCATTTAAGGAATTGTTATTAGCTTCTAGTATACTGATTACTATCACTTTTTGAAGCTTTTCTTTAGGGAATGGTGAGCTTTTGTCTGCCCATCAGGGAACTAAAGCTCACTCCGCGTGGTTAGGGTTACCTCGATGCCGTTGCTCGGCCATCTAAGATAAAGTAGGGAATAGTCACCGCCGTAGTCGCAACCACGAGATTGCTATCAAACTCCAACAGTCGAGCATTCACTTCGACTCCGCGAGCGCGATAAATCATGGTGCCTGTTAGTACATGGCTTGGTGCTTGGGCTACCTTTAAACGACTGGCTTTACGAGAAAAATTTAGGTCGCCACTGGGCGTCACCTCAATTTTTCCTAGCGCTTTAAAATCCAGTGCTTGGTAACCCAACTTTTGTATTTGATGCATTAACGACTCTGCCAGCTGGTTCCCCAACTGATTGGTTTGTCGTAATGACTCATTAAAGTTTACAAAGCTGGCAACCGCAATGGCTTCTGGCTGCTGTCCTAATATAGTATCAGATAGCTCTAGCGCAATTTGGCTGGCATAATTTGCCACCTGCTTACGATGGCGATAGCTTACGAATCCCATGTCCTCGGTCATTGCCGACTGCTCATCCAATGCTTGCTGTTCTTGTGCGGCCATCATGGCGTACAAGGCATCAATATCAGATTGCTCTTTGCTGTCTCCTTGCTGAGCTTGCTGTTCGGTCATTTCACAGCCACCTAACAGAGCTAACGTGGTGGCGAACAGAACTGCGTTTTTCATTTCTCTGCTCCTAATTCGCTTGCTCAAGCAAAATACCGTCGTAGGCCGCGCCATCTTCTAAGGCGTTTACGATATTCTGTGGTAAAAAGCCTTGTGCGGTACCGACCACGCTTTTACTGCGCAGACCAACTATACGGGCGTTTACCATTACACCACCTTGATGGTTAACCAAGGTACCACCTAACACATATAAAAATGGGTGGTCGTCTGATAACTCAAGGAAGTCTCGACTAAATACGAAATCCCCTTCTGGAGTCACTCGGATGTAATCCGTGGTTTTGAAGTCCACAACTGGAATACCAAAGGTATGCAATTCGTGAATAAAACTCTCTGCTAATTGATTACCCAATAACGACGCTTGATTAAAATCTTTATCCAAAAAAACAAAGCTGGTAACGGCAATGGGCGTTTTTTCATTTACGTGTTTTATGTTGGCCACCATGTCTTGCATAATGCTTTGGACATAATGGGTAACGTTTTTGCCCGCCATTTGCTGACTAATCGAAAACTGTTTCATCCCGCTGGGGTTACTTTGAAACATGGAATCCTTTGCAAAGCCATTTCTCGACTGCTGTTCAGGCGCCCCCTCTTCAGCGAAAAAGCTCCCTTGGGCACAACCGACCATCAATGTAAGCGGTAAAATGACACTAACTAAATTTTTTAACATTGCCTGCTCCACTAATATTGGCTTCGGATCAACTGGCCATCACGGTGAGTGACATTTTGCGTCCCCCACATGACCGACTTTGGAATGCTTACTGCTGCTGCAGAAACGGCTTTATTGTGTAAAGTGCCAACTAGCCTGGCATTAACCAGATAGGCATCTTGAGTTTCTACAATCGTCCCTACCACTACCAAGTCAATTTTCTGGCGCTGAACCACCTTGGCTAAATCTCTTGATAACATGTTATCGGCAGCATCATGAAATGATAAAGACTCGGATAGGCGATATTCCACAACATCGGCCCCCATTTGTGTAAGGCGAGTAATTAGTGACTCTTGCAGTGCTACACTCAACCCAGCCCCTTGACCCGTTGTCACTTGCTGCAATGCGTCCGCTTTGAAAAAGCTCGTCACCGCAATCGTGGAGTTGGGTTTATATGGCCTCACATGCTGTCCCAATGATTTCGCCAGTTGTGCACCATAATACTCAATGCTAGGAGGTGGGCTTGCATCTACTGTGTTATTGCTGGTTGAAGTTGTGCGGGTGTTGCTACAAGCAACCATAAATAATACTGTAAACCAAATTAGAAATTTCATCATACCAAGCCAATTGTTACCTTGGCTTGAAGCGATGCAAAAGTCGCACCATAGTTACAGTCTATAGCTGATAAAGTGACTAACCCGTCGTCCTTAGGCGGAATTTATGTTTTCCCTTACTCTACAACGTTTGTAAACTGCACCTTTAATGTTTAAAAATAGGCAAGACTTTGCCACCTAAGGATCAGAGCAGTTAAACACCACAATAGCTTGATATACGCCTCAAAAAGGTTATCAACCGCCTTGGCTTGCCGACAATCAGGTAATTGTGCTTTTTATCAAGGTATTAATCGTTTTTTGTAACTCAGGAGCAAATTCTTGGCGTCTTGAGGCGTATTCAACAATGGCTTTTAGGTAGCCCATTTTACTGCCACAATCATGGCTCTTCCCGATGAGGGCATAAGCCTGTACTTGTTCAACTTCGTTCATCATGGCAATGGCGTCGGTTAGCTGAATTTCGTCTCCAGCACCAAGGGGAGTTTTTAGTAACAAAGGCCAAATGGCTTTACTTAACACATAACGGCCAACCACGGCTTGGTTAGAAGGAGCAGCCGCCACGGATGGCTTCTCTACCATGCTGAGCATTTGCTTAGATTCGCCAGGGTTAAGGGTCGCTCCACCAAGGTCAACAATACCAAATTGGCTCACCTGCTCGGTAGCGACGGCTTCGACCATAACTTGGCTGTGACCGCTTTGTTCAAAGCGTTGTATCATTTGCGCTAAATTGTCCCGCTGTAAATCGCACGCGGCATCATCGATCAGCACATCGGGTAACATCACCACAAAAGGCTCATCACCGATGACCGGCGCGGCACAGTTGATGGCATGGCCAAGTCCTCGAGCCTCGCCTTGGCGGACATGAATTAAGGTGACGCCCTTAGGGCAAATCGATTGCACCTCTTCCAGTAGCTGGCGTTTAACCCGTTTCTCTAATGTGGCTTCCAGCTCGAAGCTGGTATCAAAATGGTTCTCAATGGAGTTCTTACTAGAGTGAGTCACTAAAACAATTTCGGTTATTCCAGCTGCGGCTGCTTCATCCACCACATACTGGATCAGTGGCTTGTCTACAATCGGAAGCATTTCTTTTGGTATGGCTTTTGTTGCGGGTAACATCCGCGTACCAAGCCCTGCAACAGGAATAACCGCTTTCACGTTGTGCTCCTAAATTGCCACTGGCGCTTTGATGTGCGGGTGGCATTGGTAGTCCACTAACTCAAAGTCTGCAAAGGTAAAGCCAAAGATGTCTTTTACCTCAGGGTTAATCTTCATGGTCGGCTTAGCGAAGGGCTCTCGTGATAACTGCTGTTCAACCTGTTCCATATGATTAAGGTAAAGGTGAGCATCACCAAAAGTGTGAACAAAGTCACCCAACTCTAAATCACACACCTGGGCAATCATCATCGTCAATAGTGCGTAGCTGGCAATGTTAAATGGCACACCCAAGAAAATGTCAGCACTGCGTTGATACAGTTGACAAGAAAGCTTGCCATCTAGCACATAAAACTGAAATAAGGTATGGCATGGCGGCAATGCTTGCTTACCCATAGCGGCATTTTCTTTTGGTGAATACTGAGTATCTGGCAATAGTGCTGGATTCCAAGCACTGACAATTAAACGCCGAGAGTCTGGATTAGTTTTAATTTGCTCCACCACGTCTTTGATTTGATCAATGACTTCACCGTTCGGTCCTTCCCAAGAGCGCCATTGGCTGCCGTATACAGGCCCTAAATCGCCCTCTTCCGTGGCCCAACCATCCCAAATACTTACGCCATTGTCTTTTAAGTATTGAATATTAGTGTCACCTTTTAAGAACCACAGCAGTTCATGGATAATTGAGTGTAAGTGGCATTTTTTGGTGGTGACCAGCGGGAAACCTTCTTGCAGATTAAAGCGCATTTGGTAGCCAAACACGCTAATCGTCCCGGTGCCTGTGCGGTCTTCTTTTTTCGTGCCATGATCTCGCACATAGCGCATTAACTCTAAATATTGCTTCATAATCGTTACTCTTTAATTCTTAACTTGCCCTGCATTGCCCTGAGTCGCTTCGCGCTTGTAAGCCCACACCATCAACATAATTCCGGCAATCACCATCGGCAATGATAAAATTTGCCCTTGTGAGATAACGCCACCATACAAGCCAATATGGGCATCCGGCTCACGGAAATACTCAATAGCGAAGCGGAAAACACCGTAGCCTGCTAAAAATAGACCAGCCACGCTGCCTGCTGGGCGAGGCTTATTACGGAACCACACCAACATGATAAATAATACTAAGCCTTCAAAAAACGCTTCATAGAGCTGTGATGGGTGACGCGGCAACGGACCACCGCTTGGAAAGACAAAGGCCCAAGGCACATCCGTCACTCGGCCCCATAACTCACCATTAATAAAGTTGCCAATGCGTCCGGCAAATAAACCAACCGGCACCATAGGGACAACAAAATCGCCTACCGCTAAAATCGAACGCTTATTTTTTAGGGCATAAAACACAATGGCAGCGATCACCCCTAACGCACCGCCGTGGAAAGACATACCGCCCTGATCCACTCTAAATAGGTATAACGGGTTTTCTAAGAAGTGGGAAAATTGATAAAACAATACATACCCAATGCGGCCGCCAAGGATAACCCCTAGCATGCAGTAGAACACCAAATCGCCGACTTGGTCTTTATTCCAACCTGAGTTGGTTTTTTTCGCTTCTTTACCTGCCCACCACATGGCAAACACAAAGCCAATTAAATACATCAAGCCGTACCAGCGCACGCTCAGTGGCCCGATAGAAAAAATCACAGGATCTATCTGTGGAAACTGCAAAGCCATAGCCTTTCCTTAATTAATTAACATGTTGCCGGCAATCACGACCAATAGCGCGGCAAATACTTTTTTTATCGTTGCAACCGGCAAATGGTGCGTTGCTTTTGCACCAACTGGCGCCATAAACCATGAAGTTGCCACAATCCCTACCAGCGCCGGTAAGTAAACAAAACCTAAAAACCCGTGCTCAATATCAACGTGGCGACTGCCTGAAGCAATATAGCCAATCGAGCCAAAAATGGCGATGATAATTCCGCTTGCCGAAGCACAGCCAATGGCTTTTTTCATATCTAATGAGAAGAAGGTTAATAAAGGCACAATCAGCGCCCCACCACCAATGCCAATCATCGCCGATAACGCCCCAGTCACTGAGGTTAAGATGGCAAGCACAGGTCCAGATGGCATAACTCGAGTGGTTTTAGGCGGGCGACGTGAGCTCCATGCCATTTTAAGCGCTATGCCAATGACACTAATCACAAAGATGAGGCGCACGAGTTTTTCCGGTAACAAGACTGCCGCAAACCCACTGCCAAGGGCACCAACAGCCACGCCAAGCATCACCCAAGGCGCTACTTGCCAAGGCACATTACTGTTTTTATGGTGGGCTTTTGCCGAAGACGTGGACGTAAAGATGATTGAAGCCAACGAGGTGGCCACTGCGACAATCACCACCTTTTCTGGTGGGATGATTTCAAACTGCGTTAAAATAATCGACAAAATAGGGACAATTAACAGTCCACCACCAATGCCCAACAAGCCAGCCAAAAAGCCAACCGCGCAACCTAATAACGCGCAAAGTACAACGATGAGTAAAATGGTTTCCATCACAAGCTCTTCTTTTTATAGCGCCGCTATGGTAGCGCAAATGTCGCTAAGACGCACCCTTTGCTTGATGACTGGTGTAAAGCAGCTCACCGAATTGATGCGCTATCATAAACTCTTTTATCACCCTTCGTACTTGCTTGGTGGACGGTTGAGCTAAACACTGCTCAAGTAAGGCTTCCATGTCCGTCACTCGTAGCCGCCTCAGCACCCACTTGACTTTATTTAGCGAAGAAATATTCATACTTAAGCGGCGATAGCCCATGGCAATCAGTAGAATTGCCCCTTCTGGCTCACCACCGAGCTCACCACACAGGCTAAAGGGAAGCTCATGCTGTTCACATTGTCGCGCAATGTCGTTTAACACTCTAAGTACACTGGGGTGGTAAGGATCGAATAAGTCGGCAACTTGGGCGTTGGTTCTATCCACCGCCAGCAGATATTGCGTTAAATCGTTACTGCCCACCGAGCAAAAATCGACTTTCTTAGACCACTCAGGCAGCAAGTACACGCTGGATGGTACTTCTAGCATAACCCCAACCTCTGGACGGTCTATGGTGTAAAAAGGGTCTGCCCACTCATCTTGCAGCTCAAAGCAGGCTTGATCAACTAAGGCCAACGCTTCATCGATTTCTTCACTGTGCCCGACCATGGGCAGCATAATACGCAAATTCCCCAACCCCGCATTGGCTTTGATCATGGCTTTTACTTGATCGAGAAACAGCTCAGGATGATCTAACGACACGCGGATCCCTCGCCAGCCTAAAAACGGATTCTCTTCTTTAATATCAAAATAATCCAGCACCTTATCGCCACCGATGTCTAAGGTACGCATGATCACCGGCTCAGGGTGGTAGCGAGTTAACACTTCGCGATACCATTGCTCTTGCTCAGCTTGAGTAGGAAATTGGCCTTTTTGCATAAACCAAGATTCAGTGCGATATAGTCCCACACCATCGAAATATTTCGCGCCTATGGTCTCAGTGGATAAATCAAGGCCGGCATTGAGCAGCAGTTTTATCCGTTCACCATCAAGCGTTACTGGTGGCAGGTCGTGCTCGGCTTCAAATTTATCGTGAAGAATACTGTCTTTGTGTTTAATTTCAATGTATTCATTCACCAGCACTTGCGAGGGAGAAATATATAAGCGTCCGGCATAGGCGTCTAAAATGACTTCTTTGCCATCAAACTGTAACAAGGGAATATTTTCAATGCCCCAAATCGCCGGGACGCCCATCGCTCGAGTTAAAATAGAAGCATGGGAGTTTGCCGAGCCATGCACGCTCACCACCCCTTTTAATTTATCTTTGGGCACTTGGGCTAACATGGTCGGGGTTAATGTATGGGCAATTAAAATGGTGTCTTCAGGGTACTGTTTTACCGCTTGCTCAGTCGATACTAAATGATGCAGAACGCGCAAACCGATGTCATTTACATCCACAGCACGCTCTTTGATATAAGGGTCGTTCATGGCATTGAACTGCGCCACTAAATTATCAATCACTCGCTTTAACGCGGTTTTGGCATTCCACCCCTGTTTAATTTCACTTTCCACCTGTTGCCCTAAGCTTTTGGCATCGAGTAACTGCTGGTAAACCTCAAATACCGCAATGGCTTCTTTAGGTATATCATCACTGAGGGTTTTGGCTAAAATATGAAACTCTTGTCGCGTGGCAGCCACGGCTTGGTGGAACAACTGTAACTGCTGTTGCGTTTGCTCGGAACGCTCGGGCTCAATACTGGCAAAACTGATATTAGGCAGCACCACATAGCCCTGCCCCAGCGCAATCCCCGGGGCACTGGCCACCCCCTTTAATACCGAGGTGCGATGACTGCTGGCATCTTCTTGTAATAACGTTTGTATTTCGGTATTGGCCAACTGCGATGCCAATTGCGCTGATAAGGTAATTAAGAACGATTCTTCGTCATGACTGAAAACGCGAGCCATCTTTTGCTGTACCACAATAACACCAAGCACTTTACGCTGATGCACTACGGGCACTGATAAAAACGCGTTAAACCCTTCTTCATTCACTTCTGGGGATAGTTTAAATCTAGGGTGGGATTGGGCATGGGCAATGTTGATTGGCTCTTCGCGCTGGGCCACCAAGCCCACCAGGCCTTCCGTAAAACCGATGCGAAACTGACCAATGGCATCGCGGTTGAGGCCATTGGTGGCCATTAGTATAAAGTTATCTTGGCTGTAGTCCGCAAAGTAAACTGAGCAGCACTCGGTGTGCATCGCCTCTTTCACCATAGTGACAAAGCAATCTAGCGCACTTTGCAAATCACTTTGCTGCGCCACCGATTCGGCGATTGCTCTTAACGTTGCTAACACATGCTGCTCCTTGAAGTTATACCAATTCGCTTAATTAAGTGGATTGGTATTATCGTCTATGGCGCCAATGCTCCCGCTGACCTTGATGATGTTCACGCTTACCAAATGGCATGGCAAATGGCGCAAACTCTTTCATCACGCGGCGATAAACATCGCGTTTAAACGACACTACTTGGCGCACGGGATACCAATAACTTACCCAACGCCAATCATCAAACTCAGGGTGATGGGTATGCAGTAAATCTACATCTTCATCTTTACACTTAAGTTTCAACAAAAACCATTTTTGTTTTTGGCCAATACAGACGGGACTGGAATCACGTCGGATCAACCGTTTTGGTAGTTTATAACGCAACCAATGCTTGGAACTTGCTACTATTTCAACATCTTCTGGCCTAAGACCAACTTCTTCATGAAGTTCACGATACATCGTCTGCTCAGGTGTTTCCCCTTGATCTATTCCGCCTTGAGGAAATTGCCAAGAGTGTTGTCCGTAACGACGGGCCCAAAATACCTGCCCCTGATTATTACAAATCACTATTCCGACATTGGCACGAAACCCTTCGGCATCAATCACCTTAGTGCCTCATTTGTAAGTCGATTTTTAATGATTGTTCCACAACTGCAGCGACACGGCAAATTTAATTCCATTCTATGCCCAAATATTCGTCGGCTATCCGCAACTTACTCACAGCTTGTGCATAAAGTTAGAAATATGCGTATATTTTACGAACAAATCCACAATAGGAGAAAATAAAAGCCACTTTCTCCACAGATTCTGTGGATAATTATGTTTATAGTCTTGTATTTATCCAAAGGGGAATGATTTCCAGCCCGATGTAACGCCATCAAAAAAGAAATAAGCCCTTTAATTTCAACCAGATAAGCAAAGCCCAGCAACGGTTAGTAAGTAATAACTTGAGGTTGAACACGAAATGCGCACAAATTAACCACCTTACACCAGGCGAATTTATGCCTTATAATGGCCACTTAACTCAATATCGCCATAGGAGCTTGCCTTGTTACCGCCATCGCCCCCCAAATCCATCAGCGAGTTAATGCAACGGGTTAATCGTATTGCTGGCTTAACGTTAGGCGAATTGGCAAGCGAGTTGGCTTTTAAGACTCCGGAGCACTTACAAAAAGAAAAAGGCTGGGTAGGACAACTGCTTGAGGTGGCCCTTGGAGCAAGCGCAGGCTCAAAACCCGTCCCAGACTTTGAACACCTTGGTGTCGAGCTAAAAACCTTGCCCATCAGCTATCAAGGCAAACCCCTTGAAACCACTTATGTCTCAGTGGTGCCCCTCACGGGCCTAACGGGCCTACGCTGGCAAGACTCCAGCGTCAAAAAAAAGCTCGCCCATGTACTCTGGCTGCCTATTCTGGCAGAGCGCGAGATACCCGTTATCGATAGAACCATTGGCCAAGGTTTTCTGTGGCAGCCCTCGCCGCTGCAAGCGCAAATGCTACAGCGCGATTGGGAAGAGCAAATAGAGTTAATCGCCACAGGCCAGGTTGAGAGCATCAGCGGGCATCTCGGCGAGGTGATGCAAATTCGCCCAAAGGCGGCCAATAGCAAAGCCCTCACCGATGCCATTGGCCCCAATGGCAAGATTATCCAAACCCTGCCACGAGGCTTTTATCTCAAAACCAACTTTACCCAAGCTATTTTAGCTCAAGAGTTTTCCCATTAAAGGCGGCCACTAGCCACGACGCTGGCGCGCAGCAAAGGTAAACCCCATGGCGTAAGCTTGCTCGTCAGTTAATACGCCTCGCTTGTGTAAAGTACCAATAATCGAGTTTGGCTTTCTGTGTAGCTGCTTCGCAATGGCGGCAATTTTGCTGTCTGCTTGGTATTCGGCTAACACCATTTCAATGTCCTCCTCACTCCAAGGCAGTCCATGATTTTTCGGTAAGCCATTTTGTTGGTTCTCAGCTTGGCGCTCAGCCAGCGTGCGCTTAGGCTTTTTTTGCGGCCCACTTTTAAGCAGCAAAAATAACGCTCTAATGATTTCGGGGTGATTGTAGGGTGAATCTGGTGCCATGACTTCGCCGCTAATAGGGTCTACGCCATGAGCTAAAGCCTCAACAATGGCCATTGCATTGACATTATCCATAATGATGTTCCTCACGTTTCCATGTTTATAACTGTTGTCTGTCAGACCATCAAAGTGTAGGTGATAGCCGCGAGGAACGCGAAACGTGCAGGCCAAAAAAAGCCAGTGCGTTAACACTGGCTATTTATATTTCTCAACAAATGGTCATTACTGACCTTTAATTTCGCTACGACCTTTGTACACAGCCTTTTCACCCAGTGCTTCTTCGATGCGCAATAGCTGGTTGTACTTAGCTACACGGTCAGAGCGGCACAGTGAGCCGGTTTTGATCTGGCCAGCTGCAGTACCTACGGCAAGATCTGCAATGGTGGCGTCTTCTGTTTCACCTGAACGGTGCGAGATAACGGCGGTAAAGCCTGCGTCTTGCGCCATCTTGATGGCATCTAATGTCTCAGATAAAGAGCCGATCTGGTTAAACTTAATTAAGATAGAGTTGCCGATTTTTTCTTCGATACCACGAGTTAAGATCTTGGTGTTGGTCACAAACAAGTCGTCACCTACTAACTGTACTTTGTCACCAATTTTATCGGTTAAGATCTTCCAGCCGTCCCAGTCACTTTCGTCTAGACCATCTTCAATTGAAACGATTGGGTAGCGCGCAGCCAAATCCGCTAGGAAACTCGCGAAGCCTTCAGAGTCAAATGCTTTGCCTTCACCCTTAAGGTCGTATTTGCCATCGACATAAAACTCAGACGCAGCACAGTCAAGCGCGAGCGTCACGTCTTTGTTCATTTCATACCCTGCTGCAGAAACCGCTTCAACGATCACCTCAAGGGCTTCTTCATTTGATTTAAGATCAGGGGCAAAACCACCTTCATCACCGACAGCAGTATTTAGGCCACGTGCTTTAAGTACTTTTTTCAAGCTATGGAAAATTTCTGCGCCCATGCGCAGGGCTTCGCGGAAGCTTGACGCGCCCACAGGCTGTACCATGAACTCTTGAATATCGACGTTGTTGTCCGCGTGCTCACCACCATTTAGAATGTTCATCATGGGTACTGGCATAGAGTAGTTACCCGCAGTGCCATTGATGTCTGCAATGTGCTCATACAAAGCAACGCCTTTGTCTTGTGCGGCCGCTTTTGCCGTAGCAAGAGACACGGCCAAAATGGCATTGGCACCTAGTTTTTCTTTGTTTTCTGTGCCATCAAGGTCTAGCATAACTTTATCTACCGCACGCTGCTCAAGTGCGTTTTGGCCTTCAAGTGCTGCCGCGATTTCGTTATTAATGAAGTTTACCGCAGTTAAAACACCTTTTCCTAAGTAACGAGACTTATCACCATCACGTAACTCAAGCGCTTCACGGGTTCCCGTAGAGGCACCTGATGGCGCACATGCGCGGCCCCATGCACCTGATTCTAGGTGAACATCCGCTTCTACAGTTGGGTTACCGCGTGAGTCCATAACTTCACGGCCAATCACTTTAACGATTTTTGACATCTTGATTCCTCTTATTCCCAAAGTGGTGTGTATTGCGCTGCGTTGTTGCAGGCGAAACGATTTAATAGCAATTGCGTTTTACAATTGCGCTAAAGTTTGCCCTATCTTAGGCATCTGGCAAAGTGAAGAATTTACACGTCACACTGCCTTATTAACTTGGTCAGTACTCAACTTAGCAATAAACACTGGCTTAACCTGAAAGTGAATGCCTATTGCTAAATGGCCTAATACCAATCCGCATTAATACTTGCTCAATTTGAGGGAGCTAATTCGACGCTAACTGCGTTAAAAATTTCTCATTTAGAACAACTAAATAGCAAAATTTTTGCCTTGTTATCGACAGAATTTTCTTACCTCAAATAGACCACTTAATTAAGCGACTTGGTATAATAAGCCACAAAAAAGCCGTGCAAGAGCACGGCTTTTTCGCTTATGAAGACGCTTTTTGGTGGCTGTAAGCCGCCGCTACAAAGCCTTCAAATAGCGGGTGTCCATCTCTTGGTGTTGAAGTGAACTCAGGGTGGAACTGAGCTGCAATAAACCAAGGGTGATCTTTGTTTTCAATGATTTCAACCAACTTCTTATCTTCAGATAAACCAGTGAAAGCCAGTCCTGCTTTCTCTAGCTCTGGAACAAAGTTGTTGTTCACTTCATAACGGTGACGGTGACGCTCAACAATTTCGGCACTGCCGTATACTTCACGTACTTTTGAGCCTTCTTTCAGGTGGCAAAGTTGTGCGCCTAAACGCATAGTGCCACCCAGGTCAGAATCATGGTCACGCACTTCAATTTTGCCGTCGGCATCCAACCACTCGGTAATTAAGCCTACTACTGGGTTTGGACTTTCTAAGTCAAACTCGGTTGAGTTAGCATCCGTTAAGCCAGCCACATTACGAGCGTATTCAATGAGTGCTACCTGCATGCCTAAACAAATACCTAGGTAAGGGATCTTGTTTTCACGAGCATATTTGGCCGCTAGAATTTTACCTTCAACACCACGGTTACCAAAGCCACCTGGAACTAAGATAGCATCAAGGTGCTCTAATAATTCCGTGCCCTTGCTTTCAATATCTTGCGAGTCAACGTACTCAATGTTCACCGTTACACGGTTTTTGAGGCCGGCATGCTTTAACGCCTCGTTGACTGACTTGTACGCGTCTGGCAATTCAATGTATTTACCAACCATACCAATAGTCACTTCACCAGTAGGGTTCGACTCTTGATATAATACCTGCTCCCACTCAGACAAGTCCGCTTCTGGGCACTCTAAGTAGAAACGACGACAAATAATGTTGTCTAATTCTTGTGATTTCAGTAGCGCTGGGATCTTGTAGATACTGTCAACGTCTTGTAGCGAAATAACCGCTTTTTCTTCTACATTAGTGAACAACGCAATTTTAGCACGCTCGTTGGCTGGTAGTTTGCGATCAGAGCGGCAAATCAAAATGTCAGGCTGAATACCAATTGAGCGCAACTCTTTTACTGAGTGTTGCGTTGGCTTGGTTTTCACTTCACCGGCTGGGCCTAAGAATGGCACTAGCGTTAAGTGCATAAACAAGGCGGCTTCACGGCCAAGCTCTGTACCTAACTGACGAATGGCTTCTAGGAAAGGTTGCGATTCGATATCACCGACCGTACCGCCGATTTCAACGATGGCCACGTCATGACCTTCCGCACCATCTAATACGCGACGCTTAATGTCGTTGGTAATATGCGGGATCACCTGAATGGTCGCGCCTAAGTACTCGCCCTTACGCTCTTTACGTAATACATCTTCAAACACTCGACCTTGCGTAAAGTTGTTACGCTTGGTCATTTTGGTACGAATAAAGCGCTCATAGTGACCTAAGTCTAGATCGGTTTCTGCGCCGTCTTCGGTAACAAATACTTCACCGTGCTGGATAGGGCTCATGGTCCCAGGGTCAACATTGATGTAAGGATCCAGCTTTAAAATGGTTACTTTTAAGCCACGTGCTTCTAAAATAGCGGCTAAAGAAGCAGCTGCAATACCTTTACCCAAGGAGGATACGACTCCGCCCGTTACGAAGATAAATTTTGTACTCATGCGAACCCTAGAAATATCAGGAAAATTGGAATTTAAATAAGAATCAAGACGGGGCGATAGTATAGCAAAGCACAGCGAGCCATTCCAGATAAAAATAGCCACCGCGACGGATTATCCGCGTCAATTTCATCCTACCCTGTTCACCAGGCGCTGGCAGTTATGCCCGCTGTCGTCGCTTAACCTCTTCCCAAGCGGCATCCATTTGTTCTAATGATGCCTCTTCTAGAGTGAGTGATGATTCACTTAGTATGGCGGCAATCTCGACAAAACGGCCCTTAAATTTGTCGTTGGCTTGGCGCAACAATTGCTCTGGGTCGCGTTTAATATGCCGCGCAACGTTCACCGTGGCAAACAGCAAATCCCCCACCTCTTCGGCGCTGTGCTCAGAGTATGGGTCTTCAGCCAAGGCCTCAGTTACTTCTGTGACTTCCTCCTGCACCTTTGCCAAGGCTCCGTGATAACTGGGCCAATCAAAGCCCAGCTTCGCGGCTTCTTTTTGAGTCTTATAGGCTTTCGATAATGCCGGCAATGACTTAGGTATGTTTGCAGCAAAGCCAGCAGCGGCTTGACCGCGTTTCTCCTGTGCCTTAATGGCTTGCCACTGCGCTTCAAGCTCTGCTTCACTAAGCTGTTGTTGCTGCTCGAATACATGAGGATGGCGGCGGACCAACTTGTCATTTAATGTGGCGACAATGTAGTCAAAGTCAAACAGCCCCTGCTCTTTGCCCAGCTGGGCATAAAACACCACCTGAAACAGTAAGTCGCCCAACTCTTCTTTTAAATGATGGTAATCCTGCTTTTCTATGGTGTCAGCCACTTCATGGGCTTCTTCTAGGGTATGGGGCACAATCGACTGAAAGGTTTGCTTTTTATCCCAGTCACAGCCGCGCTCTGGGTCGCGCAGCTGTGCCATAATCGCCAACAGCTTTGTGACCCCTTGACGCTCTGCGTTATTGTCGTTTGGCATCAAACACCCCATCAATTTGCATCAGCTTGGTCACTAGCCGGTTCATGGCCGATAAGTCATCCACCTCCACTTTCATGGTGAATACCGCCACGTTTTTATCGTCTTGGGTTTGCACATTCATGTTGAGAACATTGACCTTTTCATTGGCCAACACCGAACTAATGTCGCGGATAAGCCCTTGGCGATCATGCGCTTCAATCTTTAAGGTGATGGCGTAAGAGGCTTTAACATCGTCAGACCAACTCACCGCGATTTCACGCTCAGGGTGCTTTTCTGTAATGTGAGCAAAAGCGTCACAGTCGGCGCGGTGCACCGCAATTCCTCGACCCTGAGTGATGTAACCACAAATGTCATCTCCAGGCACTGGCTGACAGCACTTTGCCATGTGACTCATTAGACTACCAACACCATCCACGATGACCGCGTTTTTATCTGCACGGTTTCGTTTCGGCGTGGCAATTTTAAGCTTAGGCGTTTCTTCTGGCTTATCTTGAACATAGTTCAAAAACTGATTAATACGGACATCGCCTGCGCCAATGGCCACCATCAAGTCGTCCAATTCTTTAAAATTAAAACGCGCAATGGCCGGTTCAAGATCTTTGTAAGTAATATCCAGTTTTTGAATATGGCCATCCAAGATCTCTTTACCAGCTTGGAGGTTTTTGTCGCGGTCTTGTTGTTTAAACCAATGGTGTATTTTGCTGCGCGCACGGGATGAGTGAATATACCCTAATGACGGGTTTAACCAATCTCGGCTCGGCGAGGCATTTTTCTGGGTTAATATTTCCACTTGATCGCCGGTGCGCAGGTTGTAGGTGAAGGGCACAATTTTGCCAAACACCTTAGCGCCAATACAGCGATGGCCAACATTGGAGTGAATATAATAGGCAAAGTCCAGTGGTGTGGAACCCATGGGCAAATCAAAAATATCGCCTTTCGGGGTAAACACATAAACGCGGTCTTCCACCACTTGGTTCTTTAATTCGTCAGCGATTTCACTGCCATCAACCACTTCTTCTTGCCACTGCAACAGTTTGCGCAGCCAGCTGATCTTTTGTTCATACCCCGAGTTACGGCCAGGTAAGGCGCCTTCTTTGTACATCCAATGAGCGGCCACCCCAAGCTCGGCATCTTGATGCATGGCTTCGGTGCGGATCTGGATCTCTACCGTTTTACCTTCGGGCCCAAACACCACCGTATGGATAGACTGATAGCCGTTTTGCTTTGGTGTAGCAATGTAGTCATCAAACTCCTTATTAAGGTGACGCCAACTGGTGTGCACGATTCCCAGTGCGGCATAACAATCTTGAATTTCATCCACCACCACGCGCATGGCACGAATATCAAAGAGCTGTTCAAATTCGTAGCGCTTTTGCACCATCTTTTTGTAAATACTGAAAATATGCTTGGGACGGCCATACACTTGTGCATTGATCCCAGCATCGGCCAATTTTTGCGACACCAGATTAACCATGTTTTCCATGTAGGCTTCGCGGTCTAGACGCTTATCAGCGAGCTTTTTGGCAATGGATTTATAGGTGTCTGGGTGCAAATAACGAAATGACAGATCTTCCAGTTCCCACTTCAGTTGCCCGATCCCTAACCGGTTGGCAAGTGGAGCAAAAATATTCGCAGCGGCTTTGGCCGCCACCACCCGCTCCTCTTCTGAGGCTTTTTTTACCGCACGTAAGTGGCAAATTTGCTCGGCCAGCTTAATCACCACCGCCCGAACATCTTCGACCATGGCCAGCAACATTCGCCGCACGTTGTCGACTTGCACTTTGCCAGAGCCCTGATGGGCCAAGGTGCTGATGGTTTCCATCTTTTCCACCCCTTGCAACAACAAAGCAATATTGTTGCCAAGCTCAGCTTCCACTTGCTCCATACTCAATAATTCAGCAACAAAATAAGGAGTGAGAAAGGCCGTTGCCAGAGACTCACTGTCAAAGTTTAGTTCAGCCAAAATCTCAACCATCTCAATCGCTTGGTTGAGGTGTTCAGTAGAATCCTCAGCAGGACACAGGGTATAGGCTCGCTGTAACCATTCACGCTGGTCTTGAGACAAGTTTAAAATCGCTAACCGCGCATCAAACTCCATGGGTAGTGTGGTCTGATGCGACTGCCTAGTAGCAACCATGTTGTAATACCTCCTTCGGGATTCTGTCCTGTGCAATACCGTGTGTTTATTGCCTTACAAACAATGCCATGGTTTCAATATGGCCGGTATGAACAAACATATTCATCAAGCCAATTTTATCCAATGCAAACCCAGCCTCAGCAATGATGCGGCTGTCTCTGGCTAAGGTGACAGGATCGCAAGAAACATACAAGATGCGCTTAAACTGTGTTAATGGTAGCTGCTGTAAAACCTCTAATGCCCCTGGTCTGGATGGGTCGAGCACCAGTACGTCTAAGTCAGGAGCAAACCATGGCGCGTCACTGAGCGACTGAGTTAAATCAAAGCAATGAAAGCTAGCATTGTCGATTTGATTAGTGTGCGCATTTTGCTGAGCCATTGCAACCGATTGCGCTTCCCCTTCGACCCCGACCACGCTATTTGCCTGTTTTGCCAGCACCAAAGAGAAATTGCCCACCCCACAAAAGAGGTCTAACACCTTGTCGTGTTCGCCAAGTTCTAACCACTCAACGCTTTGTGACAACATGGCGTTATTCACGCCCGGGTTCACCTGAATAAAGTTAGCGAGTTTGAATTCTAAGCTTAGTTCAAACTCAGGCAAGCGATATTGCGGTAATACGGCATACTCGGGCGCATCTGAGCCGTTATCAAACAATAGCTGATAATCGACTAGTTGTTGCTGCAAAACGCCAATAAACCGAGCTGACAGTGTTTTGGTATGGCGAAATAGCACATAATTATGGTTGTCTGCTTGGCATAGTTGAATGTGGCTGATGGCGCTAAATTCGCGCTCATTGGCCGCCAATTGCTGTAGTACTTCGAACAAGCTATCAAACGGAGCCACTAATACCGGGCAGTGGTCAATGGCAACAATGTGTTTTGATTGTTTGGCACGAAAACCCAATTTCACTTGCTTGCTCTGTTTATCGTATATACAGGCAACCCGAGCACTTCGACGATAATGCTTAGGCGGTGAGGTGATGGGCGCTTGCCATGGTAAAGACTCAATGCCAGCGAAGCGCTGAAATAATTTACTGACCGCCAATTGTTTGCTGTTTAATTGCGCCGCCACCTCTTGATGTTGCAAGCCACAACCACCACACTGTTGGTAGTGTTGACAAAATGGCTCAACGCGCTCGGGAGCCGCTTGCACCACCTTGGTTAAACGCGCCTCCATTAACTTCGCTTTAGCCTGTGTCACCTCAGCCTTGACGCGCTCCGAGGTCAATGCCCCAGTGACAAAACAGACTTTGCCATTGACCCGGCCGACACCGCGGCCTTGGTGTTCCATCGAATCGATTGTGAGCTCAAGGTGTTTAGCTGGCTTTGTGGCGCGCTTAGCACGAAAAATCTGTGCCATTGGACTCCCCATATGTTTGCTTATCACGCGAGTAAAAGATAATCTTAGTGACAGATTTTTCTGCACTTTTTAACTTTATGACGAAATTAAACCTGCGCGACAGTATTTTATTACTGACATTACTACCAACCTTGCTGGTTGGTTTGCTACTAGGCGGTTATTTTACTATAAATCGTTACGTAGAGCTTGAGGAAATTCTCGTCAGCCAAGGAAATCGAATTGCGGAATCGTTGGCAATGTCGGCAGAATACCCCATTGAGAAACAGGACAAAGCCCATTTACATCGCATTTTAAGCCAAGCGCATAATAAACATGCGCCTTTAGTAAAAAGTATCGCCCTTTTCGACACCGAAAATCAGCTATTGCTCACCAGTAACTTCCATAATCAATTTGATAAATTGCATTATTTTGGTGAGGTTGCCGACCTCCATGCTACGCAAGTGGCGAGCTTAAAAGACACCTTTGTCTTTTATGCGCCAGTTAAAAACCATTTAGCAGAAAAAAGCGACTGGCACAGTGCAGAGCCAGAAACGTTAGCGGTGTTAGTGGTTGAAATAAGCAAAGACCAAGCACTTATCTCACAACAGCGAGCGCTTATTTTTAGTGCCATTGTGATCCTCTGCGCCTTTGTTTTAAGCATTTTCTTGGCCATGCGCCTGTCGCGCATGCTCACCAAACCCATTGCGCGACTAATCCTCGCCACCGACAAGCTCAACGAGGGCAAACAAGATACCGCCATCAGCGAACCCATGCATGGCGAGTTTGAGCTACTGCGTCAGGGATTAATTGTGATTGGCAAAAAAATGGCGAGCCAAAAAGATGAAATGCAAAAACACATTGATCAGGCCACCAGCGATTACCGCGAAACCTTAGAACAGTACGAAACCCAAAATATTCAGCTCAACATTGCTAAAAAAGAAGCACAAGACGCCAACCGCGTAAAATCGGACTTCTTGGCTAAAATGAGTCATGAGCTGCGAACGCCTCTAAATGGCGTTATTGGCTTTACCCGACAGCTCTATAAAACCCCATTGAACAAACACCAAAAAGACTACCTCGATACCATTGAGCTGTCGGCCAACAGCTTATTGACGATTATCAGTGATATTCTTGATTTCTCGAAGTTAGAAGCTGGCGCCATGGAGCTGGAGAATATTCAGTTTGAGCTGCGCGATGCCGTCAATGAGGTGATGACCCTACTGGCGCCCACCGCCCATGATAAACAGCTGGAATTTTCTATCTCGGTTAACCCTCATGTACCAGATAACTTGATTGGTGACCCCACGCGCTTTAAGCAAGTACTTACCAACCTCATTAGTAACGCGATTAAATTTACCGAAAAAGGTTCAGTCAAGGTCGACATCAATCACCGCTTAATTGACGAAACCCAATCGTCATTATTGGTGTCCATCAGTGACACTGGGGTGGGTATTGCCCAAGACAAACAAGACACCTTGTTCACCCCATTTGCCCAAGCCGATACCAGCATTACCCGCAAATTTGGCGGCACAGGCTTGGGTCTGATAATCACCAAGCACATTGTTGAAGCCATGCAAGGGCGTATCACACTCAACTCAGCGCCGGGCAACGGCACCTGCTTTTCGTTTAACGCGGTATTTGCCTTACCTAACCGTTTATACAACGATGATTTGCCCATTAAACCACTGGAAAACAAACGCGTGCTGTATTTTGAGCCACAAGAGCACACCCATTTTGCCGTGCTCGCGCAGTTAGAGCAGTGGGATATGCAAGTTAGCCGTTGTTTAAGTGAAGAGGAGTTTTTCAGCGCGCTGAGCAAAGATTTTAATTATGATATTTGTTTAATTGGCTCAATGGCCAGTGTCGACCAGATGCAAACCGTAAAAAGCTATATTAAGCAGGCACGTAGCAGTGCTGATTATCTCTATTTAATGGTCAATACGGTATCGCATAACATGCGCGAAGCATTAATTGGCAGTGGTGCTGATGCTTGCTTAAGTAAACCACTTAACCACCGCAAGTTGTGTGAAATGCTGGCGGCTCCTTACCGTCTTGATCACCCAGACATGAGTGCCAATGAAGTAGAAGCCACCAGCCTACCCCTTAAGGTGTTAGTGGCCGATGATAATGACGCCAACCTAAAACTGATTTGTACCCTGCTTGATGAACAAGTAGAAGCCATTGATACGGCGCACAACGGTGCCCAAGCCGTGGGGTTATGTAAGTCACGTAACTACGACTTAATTTTTATGGATATTCAAATGCCGATCATGGACGGGATCAGTGCTTGTAAAAGTATTCGCGAATCGTCACTAAACGAAGATACCCCTATTATCGCCGTGACGGCTCATGCTTTGGCCGGGGAGAAAGAGCAATTATTAAAAGATGGTTTTAGCAATTATATGACCAAGCCCATCGACGAAGATATGCTCAAGCAAATTATTTGCGATCACAGTGAGTCTTCTCCCATTGCCCGGCACAAAAGCAGTGCTAAAGCACAGCACAGCGTGCCACCATTCGAAAGCCATATGCTCGACTGGCCGCTGGCGCTACAACGTGCCGGTAATAAACCCGATTTAGCGCTAGAAATGTTGAATATGCTGCTTACCAGCGCAGCAGAAACCTTAGAGCAAATTGAAACCGCCCATGAACAAAGCGATGTGCAAACACTGCTCAAGGTGATCCATAAATTCCATGGCGCTTGTTGCTATACCGGCGTGCCCACATTGAAAAAGTTAGCCGAAATCATTGAAACTGCCTTAAAACAAAATAGACCGATTAGCGATATTGAGCCTGAGCTATTTGATTTAATTGATGGCTTAGAGCGCTTGCAAGAAGATTCGCAGCCCTATGCGTAATCAGTGACGGCGTGGTTGCGATTAAGTCACCAACGCTTAATGCATGGGCTTACGTTTAACTCATAATTTAAGGATAAGTATGCACTACAAAATACTGTATGGAGAAACCCCGAATGCTTTGGAACAAGCCGTCAATGAACTCCTTGAAGCCGGCTGGCAGCCACAAGGTGGTATCGCCTTTGAAATGGGCATGTTATATCAGGCAATGATCAAACCTGCTTAGTGGGCAACATTTGCCACATTCGCTCGTATTACCTCCCCCCACCTTGAGCATGTGAAGCATCATGCTCTTCTTATAACCTAGCCTCGCAGGCAAGTGTTTGAGGCTATACCTGTACACCATAAAAGCTCAGTATTACCTGACTTTACTAACGAACGACTTAAAATCGATATTTTCTACACTTAAGACTACACACCAAGAAAAACTTCAGGTAAAATCCCGCCAAATAAGAATATATATTCACACTTAGTGAATATATATAGAAAATAAAACTCTTTTTACGCATAAAAAGTCAACAAAGCAAACTGCAGCATTGGTTTAAAAATAAGCGCATTAGCCAACTTACCTTTTTATGCACTTATTTTTAGGCCTAACTTGAACAATTAACCGCAATTAATAAGCAGGTAATTTGAATTTGTAGATAAAACTAGCAAAAGCATTACTTTTTGCTTTTCTATGATCTGCGTAGTGGTCACGGTGAGACCCAGTTATGAAATTAACAAACTTAACAAGCTAGCTGTTTAAAACAGCAAAACGATGTTTATTCATACACCTTAAAGTGAATTTTTTATGCAATAGAGTACAAAACACCCAAGACTTTTAAATAGCTAACACTTTTTTATAATTTTTTTTGCAAGAGTATTCACTTATTTTGGGTTTTAACCGGATAGTTAAACGCGTTAGCCGCATAAACATTTCCTTCCCGATTTCAACCTCTTGTTAATCAATTCCTAACATGCTTTTGTATTACTACTCTAGCTTTGCTTTATCATCAAAATGGGAATAATAATAATGTCTCGATTTAAACCTAGTCTGTTGGCAAGCGCTATCGCCAGCACGTTTTTAATCAGTCCAATCAGTGCCTATGCCGAGTCGGCGCCAAAGGCAGAAAAATCAATTGAAGTGATTGAAGTAACCGCGACCCGTCGAAGCGGCTCGGCGCAAGAGGCGCCATTGAACATTACCGCCATGGACGCCGATGTCATGAAAGATCAGAACATAGCTCAGCTCGAAGATGTTGCGCGCTGGGTACCTGGTCTTACTATTACCGATCAAGGCGGCCGTGAAGGCTCGCCTATTATTGTGCGCGGTCTTAACACCAACTCATCAGAGCGCGCTTCTGACAGCGGCACGGTTGCAACCTACCTAGGTGAGATCCCTCTTAATATCAATTTACGCTTAACTGATATTCAGCGCGTTGAAGTACTCATTGGCCCGCAAGGCACCCTGTACGGTGCTGGTACGCTCGGTGGCGCCATCCGCTACATGTTAAAGCAGCCAGTACTTGATATTACTGAAGGGCAAATTACCGGTGACGTCTTTACCCTTTCAGAAAGTGATGGCACAGGCGGTGAGGCTGGATTGGTGTTTAACACTCCATTGATCCAAGATGAATTGGCCGTGCGCGCCAGCATTAATCATTACAGTAACCCTGGATACTTAGATTATAACTATGTGGTGCGCGAACCTGGTGTGTCTTTACCCGATCCAGATTGGAGCAACTCGGAGCAAGTATCGAGCAATTTAAAGCAGGTGAAAGACGCCAACGACGAAGACATTACCACAGCAAGAATATCACTGCGCTGGGCACCAACTTCTGCGTTTGAAGGGACGTTAAACTACTTCTATCAAAAGCAAGAACATGGCGGTAACTCGATTACCCAGTACGGTAGCATCAGTGAACAAAACCCACTGCATGATCAAATTGGCAAATACCAATCGGCTTACCGAGTGGAAGAGCCAAACGAACAAGAAGACACACTGTTAAGCCTAGAGCTGAAAGCCGACTTAGACTTTGCCGAGCTAGTCTCTGCCTCGGGTTGGTCTAGCTACGACCAAGTAGGTCAACGAGACCAAACTGATTTGCTTTATGATATTTGGAGTGGGTACGCCAACTTCCCAGCGTTTGTGGGCTACACCAAAGACACCAGCGTTCAAGATAGCTTCACCTAAGAGCTGCGCTTAGTATCTACCCACTCAGGTCCTTGGAATTGGATTGTGGGTGGCTACTACAATAAATTCGAGACCAAATCGGATGACCGCGAATACGCACCTGGGTTTGATAATTTCGACTATGGCAGTGATATTCCCAATATTGAGCCCGATCTAGAATACATCGCCCTTTCAGAATCAGAAACCACTGAAAAAGCGTTATTTGGTGAGGTGGGTTATGCCTTTACTGAGCAATTTAACGTGACCTTCGGTGCGCGTTTTTATGAGTACGACATTGAGTCGCAATCAGGCTCAGCTATCCCACTTTACGATGTTTGGAGCGATATCATTTACTCATCGGTTGACGATGTACCACTGGAGGCTACTTCAGCCAGTGACAATGGCAGCCTATTTAAGTTTAATGCCAGCTACACCTTTGACAATGGCATCGTTAGCTACTTTACCGTCAGCGAAGGGTTCCGTATCGGTGGCAGTAACGGCCTAGAATCTTGTCCTGAGCAACTGCCTGAACAACAAATTGTCTGTGCGCTGCCCAATGAGTTGGCTTATGAGCCAGACACCACCACCAACTATGAGCTGGGCTTGAAATCAACTTGGTTTAAAAACAAGTTGCACTTCAATGCCGCTATTTTTAACGTCGATTGGCAGGACGCGCAAATTCAAGCCACCACGGTAAACGGCCAAGAGATCATTACCGCCAATGCCGGTACGGCGCGCTCACAAGGGGTTGAGTTATCTACACGTGCCATTATCAATGATAACTGGACCGTTTACGCCACTTACTCTTACGCCAAAGCGGAACTAACCGAAGACGCGCCAGCGCTATTTGATGTCTTTAAAGCAGAAGACTACAGCGCCGCTGAGATTGCCTTAATGCAGCCTTATTATGATGGCAGCGATGGCGACCGCCTCCCAGGCGCTCCAGAGCATCAAGCATCCATGGGAGTAAGCTATGAAACTGAAGTGTTTGGCGATAAGCTACTGAATATCAACTATGGTTTAACGGCACAAAGTGATGTTTACACCAAAGTAGGGTTAAAAGCCGATGGCGAAATTTTACCAGGCTATGCCCTAAGTAACCTATCTGCAAAAGTCGCGGGCGATATGTGGTCTGCCACTTTCTACGTCAATAACTTATTTGATAAGTACGCCTTTACTTCTACCCGACGTGATAAGTCATGGGCCGGAATGGCACGCTTTGAAGATAAGAACCGTAACCTGCCTGAGCTACAACGGGTTTATGGTCATTACATCACCACCCCGCGCACTGTGGGCGTGAAGTTTACCTACAACTTTGAACTTTGATATCCTCAGGGCAGTGTAAACTGCCCTTTATTTTATGAATTCATACACACAACACGTACAGCAGCTGTTACAAAAGCAGCAGATAAGCCAAGCTCATCAGCTTGTGGTGGAAAAATTGCAACGCAATGGCGAAGATCACCACAGTTGGTATTTGCTGGCTGAAATTAATAAAACGGCTGGTGATCTGGCAAAGGCACGGCAAATACTGCAAAAAGCCGCAGCCTTGGCACCTCTGCCTTTATACCTTACAGAGCTGGCCAAATGTTACTATCAGCTTGGCGCGCTGGATGAGTGCCAGCAAACCCTCGAGCAGCTGCAATACAGTGATCTTGATGATGCTGTAATGCTCGATACCTTAGGCAACTTACATACTCGCTTAGGCAACTACCCACAGGCCCATGAGCTCTATACTCGCGCCACAGCACTTGCTAACAACAACCCCGACATTTTGCTCAATGGTGCCATTAGTCACACCATTATGGCGCAACCTGAACAAGCTGAAGCTCTGCTACAGCAAGCTTTAAGCGTGGCACCCAGTCATGTTAAAGCGCATTTAATGTTCGCCGAACAAAGCCCTGTGAGTGTAGCCGGTGATCATATTGAACAATTACAATCCCTACTCAACACCCCAAAACTGGCCACCGAGCAACAGCTTGTGTACCACGCCATGGCATTACAGTATGAAAAGTTAAAAGAGTACCAGCAAGCTTTTGCGTGTTTTCACAACAGCAAAAACGCCGTCGCTGGCAACATTCACTTTGCTGCAGATAAGCACCAAGCGTTTTGCCAGTCGTTAATTACTCAAGCGCCCGAGCTAAACCAGTTAGCACACTCGGAACAAGCGCCGATTTTTGTCATGGGTATGCCGCGCTCCGGTACCACCTTGGTAGATAAACTACTGCAACAGAGCCAGGAGGTGGCTTCGCTTGGTGAACTTAATGATCTGCCATTGGCCGTCAAGCATATTGCCGGCAATCAAGACCCAGCCGTATTGAGCCCAGATATTATGGCCGCCGCAGCAAAAGCGCCGCTCAACGGCCTTTATGAGCGTTACCGCCAAAGATATCTATCACTAAAGGGGCAACATGCACGAGGCTGCGATAAGCAGCCGTTTAACTTCTACTACATCGACTTTATTTTAGCTTGCTTCCCGAGCGCCAAAATCATCTTAATGCTACGCGGTAAAGCAGACTGCTGTATCGCCAACTACCGCCAAGCGTACCAAGTGCAAAGCCCATTTCATCATTACGCGTTCTCACTGGACAATATCAAGAGCTTTTACGACGACTACGCCATGCTCGCCACCCACTTTGCCAACAAATACCCAGCACAGGTCAAGCTACAACACTACGAACAACTGGTGAGCCGCAAAGCCCCCGAAGTGAAAGCCCTATACGATTTTTGTGACCTGCCATGGCAAGAGAACAGCTTGGAGTTTTACAACACGCCCCATGCCTGCGCCACCGCCAGCAAGCTGCAAATTCGCCAACCTCTCAATAGCAAATCCATCGGCTACTGGCGCAACTATCAAGCAAAGTGGCATGGTAGTTAACAAAACTCAACAATACATTGATTATACCTCTATAGGTTTTACCACGAATACAAACCTATTAATTAAGCGGCCTTATTTAAGTCTCAAAAACTTCTTGACAAGAAATTTAACTCCAACTACTTTCAAGAGACATTTAAAGGATATAAATGGCTGTTATAATATGATTATCACTTTTAAACTTGCTCTCCTGAGGGCTGCGTTCAGCCTTAGCCAGCTAATTGCTTTTAGATATCAGAATATAATTCTGCTGTGCTCGAACTGCCAATTTTTTATTGCGCTAATTACAGCTAAGTGTCGCTTAAAAAAGAAAATTTTTTCAATATCAGCATTTATCCGTTTGCAAGCTTTATTAAAAAAAGGTTATTTAATAAATCTTTCAACACAGAAATACTGGTATCTCCCCCTCTAAGGGCACTCTAAATTTTAAATAGGAAATGAATTTTTTAGCTTTAAGCTAGAAAAGATACTGACTTAGTTTTTTCAAAAATCAAGTCACAACACAGCTCAACTTTTTTGATGAGAGTTAGTGCTAAAGTCAATGAGAAGGAATTTAATATGATGAAAGAATTAAATTTACATACAGCAAAAAAGGTAAGTGGAGGTACAAACTATGGTGCCGAATTTGTCGGTGGATGCGTTGCTGGGGTTGCTGGTGCTGCAGTTGCAACAGGAGGTATGTCACTGCCATTAGCAGGCCAGACCTGCCTTGCAGGAGGCACAATTAGTGTTCTCAGCTCAATAATGAGAGATATTTACGCCCGCGCCACAAAATAAATCATGCCCGGCGTATATCAGTCTATATATGCCGGCCTTTTATGGAGAAAATAATGAAGAAATTTTATGGAACACTATCTAAACTACTAATTACTACTTGCGTTGTATTTACAATAAAGTCTCTAATAAGTGATATTTTATTATTAAGTAATGACAGAGTATATGAGTATGGAGTGAGCCTAGCCATCTCAGCAACCATATTATACTTTTTAAATATTAAAGAAAAAAAAGGTTAATGCAGAGAGCCAAAATGAGCGAGAAACTAGATTTTTTTACACTTACTGCTCTCTTGACTTCCACTTGTTTTTAAGTAAACCTTTTGGAACTATGCATTAACACGTTCAAGAGCCATATAACTTCTGCAAGAACAACGAGTACAGCACAGTAGTCAACACTCAACGAGACTATTAAAAGCTTTAGTTTATTAAGCTTACTTACTCATTCTGCTGCGTTAAATTGCTTATCAGAGCCATTAATTGAACCAGTTTCTTTTACAGAGATTTTAGCAGGCTGGTTAGTCAATATTATTGCCGTAAGGCCTCAGAAATAAATCTTGGCCTATGTTGTTTAGCTCTCTAATTCGGTCTCATGTTTTATTAGACACTTGAATCATGTCTGACATCACCCGAAGTATTGTACCAGCATCAGATCCATCCACCGTAAAACGGTCCCCCTTACTGTTCTGACTTTTGTACTTTCATTTTTTACATGCTTCCAGCAGCAACGCCCTCCTCCCTCATCACACCCTCAAGTCAGCAGCCAATTAACTTATTTCGCGCAAGGAAGCGCGAAAAAGCATGTCAGGGCCATGGACGGCTCTTACATGCTGGTAACGTTAACATTGGCTGATTACTTGAGGACGATACCAGCTTGGCTTAATACATGCTCAATTCTGAGGGAGTAAATCTGCCACTAACTGCGTTAAAAATTTATTATTTAGCACCACCAAATCGCAAAATTTTTGCCTTGTTATTGACGAGATTTACTTGCCTCAGAATCGACCCTTTAATTAAGCAAACTGGTATTAGTGTGATGCTGGGAGCGCCCTTTCTTTTGCTTACTTTTCTTTGGGCGGCATCGATAAGTCAGTCAGCGCCCGTGGACGGGCGTTGAAACCCGTCACGAGGACAATTAAACCCAATACACACAAGCAAAAAAATGTGTAGTCTTTTTATAATGAGTATGATGGTGAGAACACTCTTCCTCTTACTGACTATCCTCAAGCACCGATGACTCCATTTACTTTTATGGACGAACATCGAAACCCGTCACGAAAAAAGTCCAATTAGGCATTTCCCCACAGTCATTGTATGCTAATCATACAACAATAAGGAAACCGGTCACGCACCACAAACATGTTACTGAAAACCTTAACCCATTTATTGCAAACCAGCCTAATTGCTAGCTTATTTCTGTCGGCACAATTATGCCATGCCCAGCAGCTGACTTTGGTCAGTAGCGAAGGTCCACCCCATACCATTAACCACCCCACCTATAGCGGCATCGATCTGGACGTGGTAAAGGCGGTGCTAAAGCGCATGGGTTACGAGGTAAAACTGGTATTTGTGCCACTGGGTCGCGCTGAAGTATTGGTAAAAACCGCTGCCGTGGATTTAATGGCGCCGATTTTTCAGTCACAAGATGAAGAGAACTTTTACATTAGCGACGCTATCGTCTCCTATAAGCCTATGGTGTTTTCACTAAAAAAGGCGCAACTCGCTCCACAAAGCATCAGTGATTTAAGCGATTACGCCGTGATCACCTTTCAAGGTGCACCTGGTTATTTTGGTGAGGAGTTTGCGGCCATGTCAGAGCAGGCTGACTACGTTGAATCGGCGCGAATGGCCATTATCCCACGCATGCTCAGTATGGATAGGTTTGACTTTGCCGTATTAGATATATCGCCAACACGACAAAAAGCGTTCTCTCGAGCGGTTTCAAGAGCATCCGTTAATTGCTCCTGTGGATGCCAGTGTGGCGTTTAAAGATAAACAGCTACGTGATGACTTTAACCGCGAGTTAAGGCGCTTTAAGCAAGGTAAGCAGTACCAGGAAATCGTCAGTCACTATTTAGGCACTTTACCCAAGTCGCAATAACAAAAAACCCAAGCCAAGCTTGGGTTTTTTACCTCTACAACGCACTCAAACGTTAATCGTTGTCGGCGTTTTCTGGTTCTTGATTATGTAACTCAAGGCCTGAGGACATGGCTTGCTCACGAGTCGATTTCGCGGAGTCGTTACGCAGCTCGTCAACGTAATTCAAGTATTCTTGGTCAACATCACCGGTGATGTATTGGCCATCGAAGACCGAGGTTTCGAAACACTTGATCTCAGGGTTTTCTTGACCTACTGCCGCCACTAAGTCGGTGATCGATTGGTAAATTAAGCCATCTGAGCCAATGCTGGCGTTAATGTCTTCCACTTCACGGCCATGGGCAATCAGCTCCGACGCCGATGGCATATCGATACCATAGACATTAGGGAAACGCACTTCTGGCGCCGCTGAGGCAAAGTAGACGTTTTTAGCACCGGCCTCGCGGGCCATTTCAACGATTTGTGCCGATGTTGTACCACGTACAATTGAGTCGTCCACTAACAATACGTTTTTACCAGCAAATTCGCGGTCAATGGCGTTAAGCTTACGGCGCACTGACTTTTTGCGCATCTCTTGCCCTGGCATGATGAAGGTACGGCCAATGTAGCGGTTCTTCACAAAGCCTTGGCGGTACGGTAAGCCCAGCACTGAAGCGATTTCTAAGGCGATATCACAAGAGGTTTCAGGAATTGGGATCACCACATCGATGTCTTTGTCTGACCATTCGCGGGCAATTTTCTCACCCAGCTTAGTGCCCATGTTCACGCGGGTTGCGTACACCGACATGTTATCGATGTTAGAGTCTGGACGAGCAAAGTACACAAACTCAAAGATACATGGCGCAAGCATGGTTTTTTCAGCGCATACTTGTGAATAAAATTGGCCATCTTCGGTAACGTAAATGGCTTCGCCAGGGGCAACGTCACGAACAAATTCAAAGCCATCAATCGCTAATGCCACGCTTTCCGAGGCAAACATGTACTCAGTGCCACGGTCGGTTTCTTTTTTACCAAACACCAAAGGACGGATACCGTGTGGGTCACGAAACGCTAAAATGCCGTGGCCAATGATCATCGCAATACTGGCGTAGCCACCAGAAGCCATTGCGATTACGTCAGTTACCGCGCGGAACATGTCTTCAGCGTCTAACTTCATTTTATCGGTTTTGCCCAGCTCATGCGCTAGAATATTCAATAAAATCTCTGAGTCAGAAGTGGTGTTCACGTGGCGGCGAGCTTGTGAGAACAGACGCTCTTTCAAGTGCTCAGCATTGGTCAGGTTACCATTGTGTGCCAGAGCAATACCAAATGGTGAGTTGACGTAAAAAGGTTGCGCTTCAGCCGAGCTCGATGAGCCCGCTGTCGGATAACGTACGTGACCAATACCAATGTTACCTTGCAAACGCTTCATGTGTCTGGTGTGGAATACATCCTTCACCAAACCATTGGCCTTTCTTAAGCTAAACGTATTGTTGTCAATGGTAATGATACCCGCCGCATCTTGACCGCGGTGTTGCAAAACAGTTAAGCCGTCATAAATCGCCTGATTTACAGGAGAAGTTCCGACTATCCCAACGATACCACACATTAAAAATTTCCTCGCCGATTAACGGTTTACTGAATTTAAAAAGCTGGAGTTATGTTCTAGGTAGGAAAAAAACCACTCTATCACAAAGCCAAATTCAGGTATTAAATTTGATGACTTCCACCACTGCGTATTGGGTGCACTGGTAAAGGCATCAAGGAAAAAGAGTAAGGCGCTCACGACCAACACACCTCGAAGTCCACCGAACACAATCCCAAAGATCCTATCGGTGCCTGATAACCCGGTTCGTTGAACCAGCTCGCTCAGGACATAATTAACAAGCCCACCTAACATCAAGGTCGCAATAAAGAGTATGGCTATTGCGGCTGCATTTCTTAAAAGGGGTTCTGAAATGAATGTAAGGAAGGTTGCAAGATATTGGTAAAAGATGCTGGAGACGAAAAAGGCGCCGATCCATACGACGAGAGACATCGCTTCTTTGACAAAACCACGCAGTAAGCCAAAGAGTGTCGACAAACCAATAATACCAGCGATGGCGTAATCAACCCAGATCATAGTAACCAATAAGTCGTTAATGTGGGGCGCATTCTAAAAGGTTTGGCGGCTAAATGCCAGATCATTTTGTCACTTCAAACTGGGTTAAACGCCCTTGTAATTTGGTTAATTTCTTTAATGCTGGTAACTTAGCTTCAAGTTCGGCTTTATTTAAATCTGGCCCAACAAACACTTTGGTGAGGGTGCCATTGGCGGTTTGTATTGGCTTGGTAAAGGTCTTAAAACCGTTGTCTTTGAGTTTTTTGGTCAGAGCCGCAACGTTGGACTTGTGAGAAAAGCTGCCTAATTGGATCACATATGCCATTTGGCTGAAATTAGAATCCGCAGGACGGGTCAGCTTTGCCACTTCCACCGTGTCATTACTGCTTACTGGCTCTGGCTCAGCGCTGTCAGCGACAGGATCCGCTGGTTTTTCTGCTGTGGCAGCAGCAAGTTTATCATCATCTGGCGTTGCTTGTTCAATCACCGGTTGTGGCAACTCAGGAGCGGCTTCGGCTTTAGCATCGACTTTGCTTTGTAAGTCGATGGTTTTAAACTCCGGGCGCTCAGGAATAGCTTGAAACCCTTCTTTATAATGGACCTTTTCACCATCGAGGATATTTGGAATGAATATCACCGCTGCCACTACCACGATACTGGTTCCAACAAGTCGATTAATAAATACTGAGTTCACTGCGTTACTCTCTACTAAATAATGATAGCAACCGCCCTAATTAAGAGTGGTTGCTGTTGCGGTTATTTATTTTGCCAGTATTGGATGGCCGCTGCCACGGTAAAAAATGAGCCAAATACAATCAATGCTTGGTCGTTGCTTAACTGCGCAAGTTCACTCTCTAATGCGGTCTCAACGTCACTGTATTGTGCCACAGGCTGCTTGGTATCAAGCAAAGGTAATAAGTGTTCGGCACGCTCTCCCCGTGGGCCCGACAGCGAGGCAAGACTCCACTTATCAATATAAGGGGAAATGGCATCCAACACACTGGCCTTGTCCTTATCCGCAAGCATAGCGACTAAGGCATGAATTTTAAAGCCTTTTTGCTGCAGTTGTTGCAACTTAGTTGCCAAATAGCGGGCCGACTCAGGGTTGTGTGCAACATCGGTGTACACTAACGGCTCACCACTTAATTGTTGAAACCGCCCTTCTACTTGCAGCTGGGCCAGTTTTTCTATTACCACCTCTTTGCTTGGTAACAGCCCAAGCTTTGCCAACACAGTTAGCGCAGTGGCGGCGTTTTGCGCCGGGATCGTAGGTTTCAGTAATTGCCAATCATGGTCTTGATATTGCCAGCGGAAGTGCTCATCTGTGGCACTAAAATGAAAGTCACGTTTAGACAGCACCATATCAGCGCCAATTTCCTCGCCATAGTCGGTGACCGTATGTGGTATGGCTAAGTCTCCGACAATCGCGGGAGTATTCGCTCTAAAGATACCAGCTTTGTCGTAGCCAACCAGCTCGCGGGTATCGCCTAAATACTCTTTATGGTCTAAATCAATGGTGGTGATCACGGAAGCATAGGGGGTGACGATGTTGGTGGCGTCATAACGTCCGCCAAGTCCTACCTCAAGCAGCACAAAATCAACCTGGCAGCGTTTAAAAATATGTAACGCGCCAAGAGTACCAAACTCAAAATAGGTCAGCTCGGTGTCTTTTCTGGCGTCATCGAGAAATTTAAAAGCATCAATATGGTAGTTATCATCAAGCTCTGCACCATTGACGCGCACTCGCTCGTTATAACGGATAAGGTGAGGCGATGCATAGGTACCTACGCTATAACCTTGTGCTAATAACAAGGTTTCAAGACAACGGGCAGTGGTGCCCTTACCATTGGTGCCACCAACGAGAATGATTTTACTAAAATCATCAAGCAAGCCGGCTTGTTTGGCCACCGCAGCAACACGCTCAAGGCCCATTTCAATGGTCGCAGGATGAATGGCTTCTAAATAACAAAGCCAATCATCAAGGCTCGATGATTGGCTAGGCTGGTTAACTGTCATAGGATGAGTAGCTCAATTAAAAAATTTTACGCTACTCTATGCTCTTGTTCGGTTGATGGCAAGTCCATAAACTTAGCCAAAATACGCGCAAGGGTGTCGCGCATTTCACGGCGGTCAACAATCATGTCAATGGCGCCGTGCTCTAATAAGAACTCACTGCGCTGGAAACCTTCTGGCAAGGTTTCACGTACCGTTTGCTCAATAACGCGGGGGCCTGCAAAACCAATCAGTGCTTTTGGCTCTGCAACGTTGATGTCACCAAGCATCGCTAGTGACGCCGACACCCCACCCATGGTTGGGTCGGTCAGTACTGAGATAAATGGCAAGCCACGCTCACTCATTTTTGCCAATGCAGCACTGGTTTTTGCCATCTGCATTAACGACATCAAAGCTTCTTGCATGCGCGCACCACCAGAGGCCGAGAAGCAAACCAGTGGCATGTTGTGCTCTAAACACTCATTTACGGCATCAACAAAACGGGCGCCTACTACCGAGGCCATTGAGCCACCCATAAAGGAGAATTCAAACGCCACAGCAGCAACTGGAATGCCTTTCACACGGCCTTTCATGGCCACTAGTGCGTCTTTTTCGCCGCTTGACTTTTGCGCCTGAGCGATGCGATCCGAGTATTTTTTCGAATCTTTAAACTTCAGCACATCTTGCGGCTCGTGTTCGACACCCAGCTCTTGGCGATCGGCATCATCTAAAAAGCTTTCTAAGCGCTTGCGTGCCGTAATACGCATATGATGATCACACTTAGGGCAGACGTTCAGTGACTTTTCTAACTCTGCCTTGTATAGGATTGAATCACAATCTGTACACTTTGCCCAAACCCCTTCTGGGATCTCTTTCTTACCAGAAGACTTAGTGGTTTTAGGTAAGATCTTTTCTAACCAACTCATTTGCAACTCTCTATCGTGCTTTATTCTGTTCCGTCAGCAAAGACAGACAACTTTTCCCAATTAAATCATGATTTAGTTATCTACGATATAAAAAACTGGTCTTAAGAGTAACGCATAGGGCTTTTGTATGACCTGTTAAAATAACTCATCGGGTAAAAATAATGGCCCTAATGGCATTTTATCGATTTGCCACTGCTCAGGATAATCAACATCCACCAAGTACAAGCCGTTAGGCTTAGCGGTGGCGCTGGCCAGAGTGCGGTCTTTGGCGGCCAGTAACTCCGCCATCCAGCCAGGCTCTTGTTTGCCCATGCCAATATCCAATAAACACCCGGTGATATTTCGTACCATATGATGCAAAAAGGCATTGGCTTTAATGTCGATCACAATGTATTTGCCAATCCGCTCCACCTCAAGGTGCAATATGTTACGAAATGGCGTATTCGATTGACAATGCACCGCGCGAAATGAGGTAAAATCTTGCTCACCTATCATTACCGGACAGGCCGCTTTCATGCGCTCTACGTCTAATTCATGATGGAAATGAGTTACGCCACTACGTAAAATACCAGGTCGATATGGGTGATTATAAATGACGTAGCGATAGCGCCTCGCCGTTGCAGAAAAGCGCGCATGAAATTCAGGGTCCACTTGTTTGGCAAAACGCACAGCAATGTCATCTGGTAGCTGTGAGTTCATGCCTAGCGTAAACGCACTCATATCGCGCTCGGCATGAGTATCAAAATGAATGATTTGTCCGGTAGCGTGAACCCCGGCATCGGTGCGACCAGCACAGGTAATATCAACGTGGTGATTACAAATATTCGACAGAGCGCGCTCTATTTTTTCTTGCACACTGCTAACATGGCTTTGTCTTTGCCAACCACTGTAATTTGCACCATTATATTCAATGCCTAACGCTACTCGCATAATTGTTCTGTCGCACCCTGAGTAAAAGCGCCATTTTATGCGATTGCCTGCGTGAATAAAAGCACAAGCTGAGATAATCCGCATTGCTGCCGCCAATCGTTCCCGGCAAGCGACAGAATACACTTTGATTTATACCAATAAAAAAGCAGTGTTCCAGAATAAGATCACTGCTTTTAGCTGTTTGCGATGATGACGTGGTTACTAAGAAGTACTGAGCTTTTCCTTCAGCGATTGTGCTTCTGCTTGCACCGAGTCGGGGCCGTTATCAATCACATCATTAAGGGTGCTCATGGCCGCATCATAGTCTTGAATTTCCATGTAAGCTTTGGCTAAGTCGAGCTTGGCGGCAAAGCCTTCATCTTCGAGATCCACATCGGTGGTGTTTTCACCCGCCAGCAGTTCATCAAAGTCTCCCAAACCAACATCCATATTGGCACCAGTGTAAGGTTCAACTTCCGGTTCCTCGTCATCGCTTTGCTCGAGTAACTCTTCAATTTCTAAAAAGTCTTCGTCTGCGGTCGCAGCATCGCTATCTGTTGTTGCTTCACCTAGCTCGCCCGCTTCGTCTTGTAATAAGCTATCAAAGTCGACCTCAAAGTCTTGAGCTTCTGGCTGCTCAAAGTCTTCAGGCTCCTCCAACTCACTCAGCAAAGAATCAAAGTCTTCTTTGCTAAACTCGGCCATAAACTCCCGTTCGACTTCGGCTTCATCCACCTCAGGCACATCATCGGGTGCTTGTTCAGCATCAAGAAGCTCATCATCTGCTGCAATGGAATCAGCCAGCTGGTCGGCTTCAAGCTCTGCTTCATCGTCAAGAGTTGGCTCTTCCTCTGCAGCCGGCTCTGCTGCAGCCGCCTCGTCTTCGTCAGTAGCAGCGTCTTCTTCCGTAAATTCTGGGAAGTCATCACCCAGCTCAGCCTCGTCGTCAAGGGTTGGTTCTTGCTCTGCTGTTGGTTCCTCTAGAATCGCTTCGCTGTCGTCAGCAGCATCCTCTTCCGTAAATTCTGGGAAGTCATCGCCGAGCTCAACTTCGTCGTCAAGGGTTGGCTCTTCCTCGGCTGTCAGCTCTGCTGCAGTCGCGTCTTCGTCAGCAGCGGCGTCTTCTTCGGTAAATTCCGGGAAGTCATCACCCAGCTCAACTTCGTCGTCAAGGGTTGGTTCTTCCTCGGCTGTTGGTTCCTCTAGAGCCGCTTCGCTGTCGTCAGCAGCGTCTTCTTCCGTAAATTCTGGGAAGTCATCACCCAGCTCAGCCTCGTCGTCAAGACTTGGTTCTTCCTCTGCTGTCGGTTCCTCTAGAGCCGCTTCGCTGTCCTCAGCGGCGTCTTCTTCGGTAAATTCTGGGAAGTCATCGCCGAGCTCTGCCTCGTCATCAAGGGTTGGCTTTTCCTCGGCTGTCGGTTCTGCTGCAGTCGCGTCTTCGTCAGCAGCGGCGTCTTCTTCGGTAAATTCCGGGAAGTCATCACCCAGCTCAACTTCGTCGTCAAGGGTTGGTTCTTCCTCGGCTGTTGGTTCCTCTAGAGCCGCTTCGCTGTCGTCAGCGGCGTCTTCTTCGGTAAATTCTGGGAAGTCATCGCTGAGCTCAGCCTCACCGTCAAAGGTTGGTTCTTGCTCGGCTGCCGGTTCCTCTAGAGTCGCTTCGCTGTCGTCAGCAGCGTCTTCTTCCGTAAATTCTGGGAAGTCATCACCC
>NZ_JBLWMW010000026.1:0-1406 GCF_048515945.1 Pseudoalteromonas 'SMAR' | reverse complement strand
CGCTTCGCTGTCGTCAGCAGCGTCTTCTTCCGTAAATTCTGGGAAGTCATCACCCAGCTCAGCCTCGTCGTCAAGACTTGGTTCTTCCTCTGCTGTCGGTTCCTCTAGAGCCGCTTCGCTGTCCTCAGCGGCGTCTTCTTCTGTGAATTCTGGGAAGTCATCGCCGAGGTCCGGTTCTTCCGTAAACTCTGTCAGATCATCATCAAGCTCGTCTTCAAGCTCTAAGTCTCCCAGTTCGTCATCGAAATCGCCTTCAATATCAAAGTCGTTGTCACTGGCGAGTGCGTCTGATAACGCTTTTTCCGTACCACTGGCTTCACTGTCTAGATTATCCTCATCACTAATGTCTAACTCAGGATAGCTATCCAATTCGGCACTGGGTTCGATATCGTCTTCTTCAGGAAGTTGCTCTTCTTCAAGTAGATCAATGTCTTCACTCAGTGGATCGTCGCCTAGCTCAATTTCGACTTCTTCTTCAGCAAAGTCGTCCTCTAAATCCGAAGTCTCTAGCTCTTCCTCAGCCTGAAGTTCTGCCAGTAGTTCATCTACGCTCTTAAGATCTGGGTCTTCAAACTCTTCTGTTTCATCGGCTTGAACGTTTTCATCATTGAACTGATCTTCGTCTTCCAACATCCCCGACAAATGGTCACTGTCTAGAGACGATGGCTCTGATTCGCTGTCTTGCTCAGGTTCCGTTTCGGTTTTTTCTTCAAGCAGATCTTCAATGTCGTCGCCTGCTAGGTCGTCACTTGCTTCTGGCGTCTCAGGCTCAGCATCGGTTTCTTCCTCTAGCAAGTCGTCAATGTCGTCGCCTGCTAGATCGTCACTTTCTTCTTGTGTCTCAGGCTCAGCATCGGTTTCTTCCTCTAGCAAGTCATCAAGGTCATCCCCTGCTAGGTCGTCATTTTCTTCTGGTGACTCAAGCTCGGCATCCGCTTCTTCTAGCAAGTCGTCAATGTCATCCCCTGCTAGGTCGTCATTTTCTTCTTGTGGCTCAGGCTCAGCATCGGTTTCCTCTTCAAGCAAGTCATCAAGGTCATCCCCTGCTAGGTCGTCACTTTCTTCTTGTGACTCAGGCTCAGCATCGGTTTCTTCCTCTAGCAAGTCATCAATGTCATCCCCTGCTAGGTCGTCACTTTCTTCTTGTGACTCAGGCTCAGCATCCGCTTCTTCCTCTAGCAAGTCGTCAATATCGTCGCCCGCTAGGTCGTCTCTTGCTTCTTGTGACTCAGGCTCAGCACCCGTTTCTTCCTCTAACAAGTCATCAATGTCGTCGCCTGCTAGGTCGTCATTTTCTTCTGGTGACTCAGGTTCGGGATCCGCTTCTTCATCTAGCAGCGCATCAATGTCGTCGCCTGCCAGCTCATCACTTTCTTCTTCCAGCTCCGGCGTATCGTCTTGGGCTT